>JAPYTK010000010.1 GCA_029941785.1 Polyangiaceae bacterium
GGAGTCAGATGCACTTCGTCAATCCAGGGCTGCTTGCCGGCCGTGAAAATTTCCGTGAGCGTTTTGTGGAGGCGATGGAATCGGGTGACGGCGCCGCGGCGGCTGCGCTTCGCTCACGCATTCGACCTTTCGTCTTGCGCCGTCACAAACGGGACGTCCTGCCGGAGCTTCCCCCTCGCACCGACATGGTCATGTACGTTCAGCTCGAGGAGACGGAACGGGAGCAGTACGAGGCCCTGAAGCTCGCGACACGAAAGGACGCTGTGGCCAGGCTCCAAGCAGGAGGGAACGTGATGGCGGCTCTCGAGGCGCTGCTTCGTTTGCGCCAGATGGCGTGTCACCCGGGTCTGGTCCCGGGTGGGAAGGTTGATCCGGACGGCAGCTCCTCGAAGCTTCGTCGCTTGAGCGCGGCTCTCGACAAGGTGCGGGCGGGGGGGCACAAGGCCCTGGTGTTTTCGCAGTGGACGGGGCTCCTCGATCGGCTCGAGCCTGGCTTGCGGCGAGACGGTTTCGACTTCGTTCGGCTCGACGGCACGACCCGTGATCGGGGCAAGGTCGTGCGCGAGTTTCAGGACGGCGAGGCGACGCTGATGTTGGTTTCGCTCAAGGCAGGAGGAACCGGGCTCAACCTCACGGCTGCCGATCACGTTTTCCTTCTCGACCCGTGGTGGAACCCCGCCGTGGAAGATCAGGCGGCGGATCGTGCGCATCGTATTGGTCAGGACAAGCCGGTGATGGTCTATCGATTGGTCGCGCACGACACCGTGGAAGAGCGGATCCTTGTCTTGCAGGAAAAGAAGCGGGCCATCGCGGAGGCGGCGCTCGGCGAAGGGGGTGCGGTGAGTGGGATCACGCGCGAGGACCTTCTCGACCTCCTGCGCTAGTTTGGCCGCTTGGCATCGTCCGGATTTCGCACACAGCGAAAGCCGAGTCCCGGGACCCGATAGCCGACGACCGCCCCTCCGCGATAATGGGCGAGGACGCCCCGCGAGCTACGGTTCCAGCCGCCGCCTCGCACCACGTGGACGCCTTCTTCGTACTTCATGTACACCGGGTCGGTGTCCGGTCCGCCGTGCCATTTTCCGTAGTTGTCGATGCACCATTCCCAGACGTTGCCGGTCAGATCGTGAATCTTTCCGTCCGGCCATACGCGGTCTCCTTTGGGGTGCGTGCCCACGGGGGAAGTGCCGCCGCCTTGGCAGCCATCATCGGAAGAAGGTGTGCGCAAGATCCCTGGCGTGTAGTCGGCCCTCTCGCAATCGATGGCTTCGCTTCCCCATGCCCATTTGCGCCCGTCGCCACCGGTGGCGGCCCATTCCCATTGAGCTTCGCTGGGAAGTGACTGTTTGCGCGAAGCGCAGTAAGCCGTGGCTTGTTTCCAGTCCACCTTGTTGACCGGGTGGTCCTCGAGCGTCGGGTAGTTGCGCCACATGCCCCATGTCCGTGGCTTCGTACAGTCTCCGGCATCGACGCAGCTCGCGTACGCTTTGACGGTCACTTCGGTGGCGTCCATGCAAAAGGGCTTGGTGAGGACGACCTTGTGGGGCGTGTCGATTGCGTTACCACGCAAGAAGCGTCCCATGACGAATCCCTTCGCCGGGGTCGCGGGAACGTACACCTCTCCGTGCGGACAGTTTGGCACGCACTGGTCGGTCGTTTCATCGCATCGTTCGATCGACGAGCAGTTCGCGGAGGCGCACGCCCGTCCCTTCGTGGCTGCACTCGGCGAGCCTTCGGCCTTGTGCAGCGCGCCTCGCGTCCCGTCTTTTCGTGGCGCAGGCTTGACGGCTCTTGCCGCCTCCGAAGAGGTGCTCCGCGCAGCCAACTCCGATGACGGGGAGGCCGCGTTCGGCGATGGGCCACCCTCTGCTTGGCCACAGCCGGACATCGCCCAGCCCAAGCAAGCGAGAAAACATACAGGGCTGTGCCGAGCGACCATGGCGCGCAATAAAGCGCTCTCGGCCGCTCGGCGCAAGTCTGCTGGAGCGATTACTTCCGCGTGAACGTGAAGACGCTCGGGTAGTCGCCCGCGCTCGCTGGCGTGTACATTCTCACCGTGCCGTCCCCGAAGTCGTGCACGTCGACGTCGGCGAGCATCCACTCATCGCGCGGAATTTGTTCTCCGTTGCTGTCGGAAAAGCGCACGATGCCGGCGGGGTCTTTTGGCGTCCACGAGCGGCCGTCGTCGGAGTCGAAGCGAAGCAACTGAGCGGCCTTGCCGTCGAAGGCTGTGCCGCCTGGCAAGAGATCGACCTCGCTTGCGCAGTACATGTACACCTTACCCTGCGACAGGTCGAAGGCCGGGTCGTGACAGGCAGGGAAGAACGCGGCGGGATCAATTTGCCAGCTGACCAGGTCGTTGGAGTACGCCATCATCGTGCCAGGCACGAAGCTCTTGCTCAGCCCCTTGGGGTAGTTCTGCTGTTGGCAGGTCGCGCTGAAGGCGATGGCGTAACCGCCGGATGGCAGCGACGTGATCCGACCGTGAGCGCAGCTCGTGCAGTCGTAGTCGGCCAACACCTCGGCGCAATTGAGGAAGCTCTCCGGCTCATCGAAGCTCAATCCGTCACTCGACGTTGCGTGGGAGATGAAAAACCCTCCCTTCTCGGCGCTTGGGTCTTTCGTCTGCATGAACATGTGCAGTTTGCCGTCCGGATCGACGGCGGCGTAGGGGTGGGTGTAGATCAGCTGACTGTCGTCGCCGCCCACGGGGACGTGAGCCGTGCTCGCGGCGTTGTCCCAGCTGAGGCCATCCTTGGAGGTGAAGACGCGTACGCCACCAAGATCAGCTACGTACAGGTACAGGGTATTTTGGTATTCGACGACTTCGATCGCGCCGCGGATGGCGCCAGCCTTTTGCTCGTTGCCGAGGGGACCGGTGATTTCCGCATCGAGTTGCCATTCTTCGATCCAAGGCAAATTCGCGTAGTCGGGGAGGTCGTCGTAGTAGTTGCCGACGTCGGCGTCTTTGACGCTGATGCCATCGGGAATGGTATCGCTGCCGGAGCTGCTGCTCGCGTCGGCGCTGCTCGCGCCACCACTTCCGGCCGTGGCAGCGACAGGGTCATCGAGCACATCGCCGCCGCAAGCGGCCGCGGCGAGCAGAACAGATAGCGCGGTGAAGAATCGAGGGGGTGAGGGGATAAAGTGAGCGGTCATGGTTGTTTCCTTCTGGTTGGTTGTGTTGTTTTCGTCACCTCGACGGCCATGCAGCCATCGGGTTGGAAGGGGGCGAGCGTTGCGCTCGTATGCGGAGATGTCATCGCGCCGTGCGCGAGCAATCGCCTCAACTTGGCGCGAAAGAATGCGAGCCGGCGCGCGTCGCCGGTGAGGGGGATCGGCTCGAGACCGAAGATGCGGAGCGGACAGACAGAAAGCGCGGTGCCGCCCGCGCGATCGAAGCGCAAGCGAGCGAGCATGCCGTATTCGGTCCACGGCTTGCCTGTCACCATGCGCATGAGCAAGTTGCCCAAGCTAAAGAGGATCGGTTTGCCGTCCACGAACGCGATCTCACGAACGACGTGAGGGTGGTGAGCGACAACCGCGTCGGCGCCAGCTCGGATCGCGTCGGCGAGCAAGGCACGCGTCGCGGGATACGGCATGGTCTCGTATTCGTCGCCACCGTGGTAACTCAGCACGACGCGATCGACGCCTCGGGTCGCCCTTGCCGCGCGGACCGCTGCGAGCAGCCTCTCTCGCTTGGCGTCTGCGACGAATTGTCGTCCCGGGTGCGGGTTGAGGTTCTGGTTCCACACCGCCGTGACGGCCACGAAAGCGATGCGCCAGCCTTTTTTTTCGACGATGACGGGTTGGTAGGCGCGCTGTTGGCTTCGACCGGCTCCGACGTAGGCGATGTGGGTCCGTTCGAGATTCTTCAAGGTCTGCAAGAGACCGCTGTGCCCGTAGTCCCAGGCGTGATTGTTCGCGAGCGACACGACATCGATGTCCGCCCGCTGAAGGGCGTCGGCGCCGATCGGCGGCCCGGTAAACACGAGTTTGTTGATGGGCGATCGCGTGAGCCCTCCCTGTTCGCTCAACGGACACTCGAGGTTGACGAAGCGAAGATCGGCGGCGCGCAGCCATGCCGCGAGGGGGGCGAAGTCGTCACGCTTTGGTTCACGCAACAGCCTCTGTCCGCGCATGCGGCCGAAGCTCACATCGCCGCCGGCGAGCAGGGTGAGTTGCTCGCTCTTCGGCGGGGCGGGCGGGGCGGACGAGGCGGCGGATGAGAGCGCGCCACCTGATGCCGAGGCCTTTGCGGGGGCCGTGGCGCGCGGGGAGAGACTTGTTGCCGAAGCAGGCGCCCCACCTCGTTCTTCGGGCCTTGGAGCTTCACAGCTCGCCAGCAGAAGGCACGTGAGGCCCGCCAGCGCAAGACGAGGTGTGGCCCGGTGATTCATCTCAGGCGGCTGCCTTGGGTTTGCGTTTGTCGACGATTTCGTAGTCTGCGGCGAAGCGAGGATCGAGCTTGCCCGTCTCCGGGTCGCGAAGCCAGGGCATGGCGTGGCGGGCCGGGACGCGGATGACATCCGGCTCCTCGTAGGTGCCGAATACCCTATCCCAGATCGGGCTTGTCACGCCGTGGTTGACGCTCGGATTGTGGAAGTGGTGATAAAAGTGGTGCTTGCGAAGCCAGGCCTCGTAGCGATTCGTCGGCGCCGCGACGTGCGCGCGGTAGTGCAGCCACTCGTAGCCCAGGTAGGTCGAAACGAAGCCCGCCGTGTAAGCCAGCCCCCGGCGCGGCCCGACGATCATACTGGCGACCGGAGTCACGATGGCGGCCACGACCGCGGCCGCGGCCCCCTTTTTCCACGCCGGCGCGAAGTAGCTCGTGGTGGCGTGGTGGCGGACGTGTTCGACCGCGAAGAAGTTGCGGTTTCGTGCAAACACGTGGCCCAGGTAGCGGTGCATGACGTGTTCGGTCAAAGACCAACTCGCGGCTCCGAGTGCCACGCTAAACAACAATTTCACTTTCTGTTTCCTTGTCTGCAGATCCAGTCTTCAGCGTCTTGGATCGATTGTTCTTTCGCGCCCCAGCCGAGCAGCAGCGCGCGGCGCAGAGCGGGCGCGAGATGGTTGGCGCGCAACGTCGTTGAGAAACGACCGAGCTTGTCGGTCTGCAGGGTGCCGTGATGGGCCGACCAATACACGGCGGTCCGCTCTTCGGCACGGCCTGGTAGCAAGCTGCCTTGCGCCTGCGCGGCCTCGAACATCTCGGTCACGGAGCTGAGCAACCCACCGAGGGCGAGCGCCACTCGTGCGGCGGCGTGTTCGTCGGTGACCAGCACGAGCGGATCGGCCAAGGTCTTGCTAATCAGCCGGAACAGTCGTGGTTGCCGCGCGAGCAAGCCCTCGTAAAACTGCCCCACGGCGACGAGTTCGCGCAGTCCCCACTGGTTGCTGTCGACGGTCTGCCGCAGCGCTTTGGTCCACTTCTTCCGCTCGGTGTCGATCAGGGCATGCAGCTGTGTGATGGAACGTGCTTCCAGCTCCGCGATGAGCTCTTCCTTGGACGAAAAATACCGGTAGAGGGCTCCGGCGGTGAGATCCAATCGCTGCGCGACGCGCGCCATCGTGAGCCCATCGAACCCCGTCGACAGAACGATATCCATGGCCTCATCGACGATTTCCTCTGTCTTTTTACGCCTTTTACGACGTCGGTTGGGCGTGCTTAGCTCGTGAATCACATTTATAAAGTAAACCATGTTTACTTTTTGTCAAGCGACGGATTTGTGCCCTCGAGGCAAAGCACGCGTGGTCGAGCGGAGCCCGAGCATCGGCTGGCCCGCCGTCGGGATCCCCGCGTGCGGCCGCCGCTGCTCGTGTTCGTCAGCGCACGATGCGCCACTTGACCTTCGCGGCGACCTCGAGGTGCAAGTGGTTGAAGTGAGCGCGGTTGTAGTTGGGGCTGAGCATCGAGTTGAAGATCCGCGCTTCGGCAGCCTCGCAATAAATCGCTCTCAATTCGCGTGAGCGTGCGGTCGACGGTTTGGGTCGCGGGGCCTTGGCTCCGCAGGAAGGTGCTCCGATCTGTCCACCGAAGTCCTTGATGACGTCGAGCCACTGCCGTTTCGTCTCGCCCTCCTCGAGGCGTTTGCCGAAGCGGAAGATATCGACGGCGAGGGCCCCGGGGTGACGGCGACCCAGTCGATCGGCAGGCCAGCGCTTGGACGGCGGGCGCCAAGCTGAATAGATCAGCGCAACGTCGATGTCGTGCGTTTTTAGGATGGCACTGAAGTCGTGAAGCGCGAGGACGAGCCGGCAATCGAAGACATCGTGCGCGTTGGCGAGCCGTTTCTCTCGGGCCAGCAGCGTGCGATAGAGTACGCCACCCACGCCATCGATGATGCGCACCGGCGCGAGTACGCCGCGGGCCTTGCCGACCGACGTGAAGGCGATGCCCCGGTCGCTGAGCGTCGTGCGGCACTCTGCGGCCGATAGCGCCGCATAACGAGCTGAGGGTGCGCGGGCCCACTCGGCGGGGAAGGTCGCGACGGACTGGCGGCGCACCTTGCGCCGGCGTTTTTTAGCCTCGCTCGCGGAGGCCAAACACAGGCTGAGGGCGACCGCTCCGAGTAAGACAAGGCGCAGGATTCTGACGGGAACCCGTGACATCGCTGCACCATGACTCACAGAGGCAAACTGGGCAAGGTTTGACCTCGTGCCCTGGAGACCATAAAAATGAAGGGATGCGTGGTTTTGGTGCCGATGACTCTGGGCTTCAGGGGATAGCCCTGCGCGGCCGACAAGTGCTCTTTTCGGTTATCGCGGAGTACATCGCCACGGGTCGTCCCGTCGGAAGTCGCACCGTGTCACGCAAATACGGCCTCGAACTAAGCCCGGCGACAATTCGCAACGTGCTGAGCGATCTGGAAAACGCGGGGTATTTGCATCAACCTCATACGTCTGCCGGTAGGGTGCCTACCGACATCGCTCTGCGCGCCTTCATCGCCGCGCTCACCGAATTTCCGGAAATCCCGGAGAGTCAGCAGCGCGAGATGCGCCAGCGGATCCGGGCGATTTTCCAGAAAGAGCCGCGCGCGGGCGAGCACGGTTCGTTGCGGCAGGCCGGTTCGATGCTCTCCGAACTTTCCGGTGCGGCCGCCGTGGTGACCGCGTCGCCGAGCGATGGGCGACCCCTCGCCCAGTTGCGTTTTATCGTGACGAAGCCCGAACAGCTGCTAGCCGTCATCGTGTTCAAGGACGGAATGGTCGAGAATCGGTACATTCGCGTCACCCAGCAACCGACAGTCAGCGAGTTGGAGAGGGTGCACAATCTGCTCGCGGATGTTGTCGAAGGTCGGACGCTCGGGGCATTGCGGGAGATGTTCGCTAGCAGGCTCGCCAATGAGAAGGTTGAGGTCGATCAACTGCGGGCTCAAGCCTTCGAGCTTGGGAGCGAAGCGCTGAAGCGAGCGCCGTCTCGGGCAGAGGCCGTCGTGATCGAAGGGCGGTCGCGGTTGATGGAGTTGCCTGAATACGGCGATGCCGACCGCGTGCGCGCCTTGGTGCGGACGCTCGAGGACCGCGAGCATTTGGTGGGCTTGCTCGACATGACGATGGATGCCGGAATTGTGACCGTGTACCTCGGCAGTGAGACGGATGCGGCGGGCGATGGCGAGATAAGCCTGGTCGCGGCTCCCTATGGCACGGAGGGGAAGGTGTCGGGCACGGTTGGCGTCATTGGCCCCATGCGCATGGACTACGCCCGAATGATGCCTTTGGTCGAGGCGACGGCAGAGGCCATGACAGAGGTCCTCAAGAAGAAAGACTGAAAGTCGTCGTCTATGACGTACAATCACTCGCGCTACCCTTGACGCCAGACCCCGTGCGGCCCGATTATCAGACCGACTTTCAAGGAGCCTAGACGTGACGAGGATTCTGGCCGTAGACGACAGCTCGACCATTCGACAGTGTCTTGCGATCACTTTCGCGGGCACTGAATATGAGCTGGTCTTGTGCAATGGGCCCATCCAAGCGCTCGCGGCTGTCATTCAGGCACCGCCCGCGATCGTGCTCGCCGATGCGACGCTGACGCCGACGGACGGATACTCGCTGTGCGCCCAGCTGAAGGAAAACTACCCGGGTGTGCCCGTGGTCGTCATGACGTCAAAGCAAAGGCCGTTCGACGTCGTGCGCGGAGCCAAAGCGGCCGATCACATCGACAAGCCCTTCGACACACAGAAGCTGCGTGACATGGTGCGCGACGTCATCGACGCGGCGGCGCAAGTCAAGGTGCCGGCGGTGGCGGAAGCGTCGGCGAGCGTCGACGATGGGAGGGCGGTCGCTGGCCAAGCTCAGGCACAAGGTGAGGGCTCGAATATCGAGGCCTTGGGCGGCGAATCGGACCAAGCACCGCCCGAGCTGAGCACGATGCCGTTCTCCGGCGCGCTGGACGATGAACGGCCTGTCGCTGGAGCACCTCGGCAGGCAGGCGCGCGCCAGCAGACCGGGATGCCAGCCGCCCGGCTGCCCGTTGACACCATGGCCGGAGTTTCGCACGAGCCCGCGGTACCTCAAGATACGCCGCTCGCGGTGGACGAGACGCCGCGGTTCGAAGGTTCCTCCGCGAGCGAGTCGGTGAGCGCCGGCCCGCCCATGCCGCAGAGCTTCGCTGTCGACGATCCGGCCGAGGATCTGGACGATCTGGATCAACCTTCCTATTCGTCCATGCCCGTGCCAGCCGCTGACTATCCGTCGGAACTTCCCAAGCCACCGATCGAGCCCGAGTCCGACATGGAGATCGGCTCTTCTTTGCCGCCACCGCCTGTCTTCGACGACGAGAGCCCCGATGGCACATCGGGCCGTTCGCAATCCTCCGGTTCGCCGATTTCGGACCCTGCCGGAGACGCCCTGGGCGAGCTGGGTGAGGCCAGCGTGTCCTCTTGGCCGTCGCCCAATGACGAGCTCACGTTCGCGTCGCCGGTTCCGCGCGTCGCTGCGGTGGCCACGGAGGACTTGGGAGCCCTGAAGTTTCGCCTTCAATCGACGGGTTTGCGACAAGAGCAAATTGAAGCGGTGCTCGAGCTGTCGCGCGAGGTGATCGAGCGCGTCGTGTGGGAGATCGTACCGACCTTGGCTGAGCGCCTGATCCAGGAAGAGATCGAGCGCTTGATCAAGGAGTGACCGGACCGCACGGCGACGCGCCAAGCGACTCTGCGCGCGGATCCCTTGCGATCGGCCGAAAAAGGCGGCACGGTCCGCGCCCTTATGGCTGATGACTTCAAGAAGGGTTTCGAACCCGCCGACATCGAGACGCGCTGGTATCAGCACTGGAAGGATCACGGCGTTTTCGCCGCGAGCGACGCACCGGACGACGATCGGCCGACCTACGTGCTTCCGATGCCCCTGCCGAACGTGACCGGATCGCTCCACATGGGGCACGCCATGATGTGCACCCTTGAGGATGTTCTCACGCGCGCCCACCGCATGAGCGGATACAACACGCTGTATCAGCCGGGCACGGATCACGCCGGGATCGCGACGCAGGTCGTGGTCGAGCGGCAGCTCGCGCGCGAGAACATCAGCCGTCACGATTTGGGACGGGATGGTTTTCTCGAGCGGGTGTGGGAATGGAAGAAAGAGTGCGGTGGGCGCATCGTCAGTCAACAGCAAGTGTTGGGGCTCAGTGCGGATTGGGAGCGGGCCCACTTCACCATGGACGCGAATTACTCACGCGCGGTGCGCGAGAGCTTCGTTCGTCTGTACGACGAGGGGTTGATCTACCGCGCCAAGCGTCTCATTTACTGGGATTGCGCAGCGCAGACGGTGCTGAGCAACCTCGAGGTCAACAACGAGGAAGAAAACGGCGAGCTGTACGAGTTTGCCTATCCGATCGCCGAGGCGGATGGCGGTGGTGAGATCGTGGTGGCGACGACGCGGCCGGAGACCATGCTCGGTGACGCCGCGGTGGCGGTGCATCCCGACGACGATCGCTACAAGCATCTGCATGGCAAGACCCTCCAGCATCCTTTTGTGGATCGGGAGATCCCGATCATCACCGACGCCATCCTGGTCGATCCAGAGTTTGGCACCGGCGCGGTGAAGGTCACCCCGGCGCACGACTTCAACGATTTCGAGACGGGCAAGCGCCACAATCTCGAGCGCATCGAGATGCTCGATCGGCACGGCAAGGTCAACGAGATCGGCGGCGAGTTCGCCGGCCAGGATCGCTTCGAGGCTCGAAAGGCCGTCAAGCGGGCGCTAGAGGAAAAAGGGCTCGCCCGCGGCAAGAAGAACCACCGCCTGATGATCCCACGCAGCGATCGCACCGGCACCGTCGTCGAGCCGATGATGTCCGAGCAGTGGTTCGTGAAGACCAAGCCGCTGGCCGAGCCCGCGCTCGAGGCGGTGCGCAAGGGCGAGACGGTGATCATCCCGGCCGAGTGGACCAAGACCTACGAGCACTGGATGACGAACATCCTCGACTGGTGCATTTCGCGCCAGCTGTGGTGGGGGCACCGCATCCCGGCCTGGTACTGCAGAAGCTGCGAGCACATCACGGTCGTCAACGACGAGACGGTGGACGCTTGCGCCAAGTGCGGTTCGAGTGAGATCGCGCAGGACGAGGATGTGCTCGACACTTGGTTCTCCAGCGCGCTGTGGCCGATGGCGACGCAGGGCTGGCCGGAGCAGACCGAGCAGCTCGCTCGCTTCTATCCCGCGAGCGATCTGGAGACGGGCTATGACATCCTGTTCTTTTGGGTCGCGCGCATGATGATGATGGGGATCCACTTCATGGGAGAGCCTCCCTTCAAGCGGATCCTGCTTCACGCGCTGGTCGTCGACGAGACGGGCAAGAAGATGAGCAAGGTGAAGGGCAACGTCATCGATCCGCTCGACATCATCCACGGCGCGAAATTTGACGACGTCGTGCAAAAGGCGCTCCCCGGCGCGCCGCAAGACGAAGCCTTCGCGAAGTTCAAGAAGGCCTACCCCTCCGTCGCGAAGATGGGGGAGGGCTTTGAGGCGAACGGGACGGACGCGCTGCGCTGGGCCTTGTGCAGTTACTCGCCGCAGAGCAAGCGGATCCCCCTCTCGCTCAAGAAGATCGAGGGCTCGCGTCACTTCTGCAACAAGATCTGGAACGCCACCCGTTACGCGCTGCCCTACCTCGAGGGGGTTGAGGTTCCGGCCGAAGTGCCCGAGGCGACGAGCTTGCTCAACCGCTGGATCTTGGTGCGGCTGGGCGCGGCCTGCGGGGCGGCCAAGGTGGGGATCGACGCGTTTCGTTTCGACGACAGCTGCTCGGCGCTCTACCGCTTCTTCTGGGGCGAACTGTGCGACTGGTATCTCGAGCTGAGCAAGCCGGTGTTCGCCGGCGACGACGAGACAGCCAAGGCCGAGACCCGGCAGGTGCTGCTCTACGCGCTCGACACCGCGCTGCGCGCGATGCATCCCTTCATACCCTTCATCACCGAGGAGCTGTGGCACAGGCTGCCGCGTGCGGACGGGGCGCCGGTGAGCGTGGCGCTGACGGATTTGCCGGGCGCGGAGGCCGGGCGGCAGGACGCCGAGGCGAGCGAGCAGATGGACCTGGTCCAAGCGGTGATCACCGCGGCGCGTACCGTCCGCAGCGAGCGCAACATGCACCCGGCATCGAAGGTGGAGCTCGCCTTGAGGCACGCGGACGACGCGGTTCGGGGGCTGCTCGAGCGGGAGCGACAGTCGATCGAGACCCTCGTCAAGACCGAGACGCTCGCTATCGAGCCGCCCGCGAGCGAGCGACCGAAGGGGGCTGCTCTGAGCGTGGCGTCGGGGATCGAGGTGCTCATCACCTTGCGCGGCGTGGTCGACGCCGAAAAGGAACGAGCCCGCGTCGAGCGGGAGATCACCAAGACCGAAAAGGACATCGCGGTCATCGAGAAGAAGCTCTCGAACAAGAAGTTTGCCGAGCGGGCCCCGGCCGAGGTCGTGGCCGAAGCCAAATCAGATCTCGAGCAGCTCAAGGCGCGCCGGGCGCTGCTCGACGAGGCTGCGGCTCTCGCGGCCGAGCTTTGAGGCCGTTTTGGCCTCATGGGGGCCACCTTCGCTGAGTGCCTTCGCTAAGTGAATGGCGAAGGGCGAGGCCCAGCCGACACTGGACGAAACGGCTTCTTTGCTGTTTTCTGTGAGAACGTGGGAAAATTGGATCCCCGGGACGCCTTTGTCCTGTCGATGCCGGGCCACCGTTATGAAGAAGTTTGTTCTCCTCCTCCTCGCGCTCGTCGGTTTGCCGGCGAGTCTCATGCTCTTGTCGATGCCGGGTTGCAGCAACCCTTGCGCGGATCTGCGGGCTCTCTGCAATTCCGATTGCGCCGACACGAACTACGAAGACGCGTGCCGCAGCGTGGCCGACGGCAACAACGAATCGCTGTGCTCGGGCCAGCTTGCCGGATTCCGTTCCAACTGCTCGGTGATCCCGAACGTGGGCGGGGCGCCAGCGACGCCCGAGAGCTGCGACAACGGTCAGGTGCTGTGCAGCGGTCCGAGCGGTGCCTTGTGCGTGTCACTCAACTCCAACCCGAAGTACTGCGGCGCGTGCAACAACGACTGCACCAAGAACGTGGCCGGTGAGGGCGGCTCGGCGGCGGAGGCGAAGACCAAGTGCGCGGCGGGGGCCTGCGTCGCGAAGTGTCCGGCCGCGCTGGCTGACGAGTGCCCAGCGGATAGCGGGGCGTGCGTCGACACCGAGACGGATCCGAACAACTGCGGCGAGTGCGCCGATACTTGTCCGGACGGCCACGTGTGCGTGTGCGAGACGGACGCTCCTTTGTGCTCTGCGGGAGACTGCGTGGCCTCGTGCGCCGAAGGAGAGGCGGAGTGCGACGGCTCGTGCACGGATCTGGCGACCGATCCGCTCAACTGCGGCGCGTGCAGCAACGTCTGCGGCGCGGGGCAGCTGTGCAGCAACGGCGGGTGCGCGTCGAGCTGCGCCGAGGGCCTGACCGAGTGTTGCGGCACGTGCGCCGACATCACCTCGGATCCCGATCATTGCGGCGGCTGCGTGTGTGGCGACAGCGGGAGCGCGGGCGCAGGCGGCGCTGCCCCGGCAGGTGAAGCGTGCGCGGAGAATTGTTCGGATGGGGTGTGCGTGGGAACGTGCCCCGACCCCGATGGCAACCCAGGCTGTTGTGACGAGAATGCGGCCTACGATCCCACCAAGACGATCTGCGGCGGCGCCTGTGTGGATCCGGACAACAACGTCCAGCATTGCGGCGATTGTTTCAACCTCTGCGCGGAGGGCGAGAAATGCTCGAGCGGCAACTGCGTCAGCGGCTGCGGCGAGACCGAGACGGAGTGCGGTTCGATCTGCGCCAAGCTCGACACCGATCCGAAGAACTGCGGCGTGTGCGGCAACGGTTGCAGCGCCAGTCAGGTGTGCAGCCAGGGCGTGTGCAAGACGGCCTGCGACAGCGGTTTGACCAATTGTGGCGGCTCTTGCGTGGATCTTTCGAGCGATCCTTCTCATTGCGGCGCTTGCCTCGACGCCGCGTGCACGGGAGAGAAGCCGAAGTGTTCCAAGGGGTCCTGCGAGGCGCAGTGCGATCCGGGCCTCTCCGACTGCAGCAACCACTGCATCAATCTCACGGAGGACAACTTCTTTCACTGCGGTAGCTGCAACAACAGCTGCGGTGACGAGAGCGTGTGCACGGTCGATTCCTGCAGCAACTCCGAGTGCACCAACCTGTCCGGCGCGCTGACATGCAATGGCGGTAATATTTGTAAGAAGTCCGACTGCGACCCGAAATTGGGTTGTGCGGATGTGCTGTATTCTGCGGCGGAGGTCGAAGGGATTTGCACGCAAGTCCAAAAAGTCTCTTACGATTCGGCGACGCAGTGCCTTTACTGCGACAGCGACAAATTCTGTACAACGATAGGGATTTCCGCTGATGCCGACAGTTACAGTTGTTCAGTCAATGACTGCGCGGTGTCGAAGCAAGCTGCGCCGACCGCCAAGAAGGACCACTCACTCTGTCCAAAGAAACCAAACGATTCGACCCAGTGTCTGGAGTGTCTTGCGGATGACGCGGCTCCGGAGGGTACGATGACCGCCGGCACGGGTTGCAGTACGACGATTTACGTGAACTGCAATTGAAGTTTCCGCGTTGTCCTCGCCCAACTACATCACGCCCGGCGGCGCGGCGCGCCTTCAGGAGGAGCTGAGCCACCTGTGCACGGTCGAGCGGCCCAAGACCGTGGACGAGGTGGCGACGGCAGCCGCGCACGGCGATCGCAGCGAGAACGCCGAGTACAAGTACGGCAAGCTGAGGTTGCGCGACATCGATCGGCGCATTCGCTTTCTGACCAAGCGGCTCGACGCGGCGATGATCGTCGATCCGTCCGCTCGTGAGCAGAGCGAGATCGTGTACTTTGGCGCGACGGTAGAGGTCGAGGACGCCGAGGGCGAGACGAAGAGCTACCAGCTGGTGGGCGAGGACGAGAGCGATCCGAAGGCGGGCAAGGTCAGCTGGCGCTCACCCATCGGGCGCAGCCTGCTCAAGAAGCGCGTCGGGGACGAGGCCATCGTGAAGCGACCGGCCGGCGATCTCGAGCTCGAGATCGTTTCCGTAAAATATCAATAAATACGGAGTCCTAATCAAGTTTGTCTACGTCCATCCACATTTGACTACAATGTATGTCTACTTATTGATAAGATGCCTGCTGTGGGACTTGGAGCACAGCTGTTGAAGCAAATCGTCGGCATCTACATTCGCGTCGGAGGGCCGGAGCTAAGGCGCCTGCGCGAGATGCCAGAAATCTTACCGAAGTACGATCCGCGCGTCGCCTTGGGCGATGGTCGCGGCATCGATCTGGGCCGATCCTGGGAGGATCTCGGTGTGTTTCTCGACGGCGGCGTGAAATTGCCCGATGTCGGCCCGACCGTGGGCGATGTCGCCTTGCCCGCGACCGATTCGCGCGCCACGTGGAGCTACGTCGAGCCCGAGCGCGTGGCGGAGATGGCCGAGCACCTTCTCAAGATGCGCCGCCGCGAGTTTCGCAACGCCTACGAGGTCGATCCTGAGGACACCCAGGACTCTTTGCCCGGCGCTCGCACCGGCAAATGGGGAAGCCGCGGGGCCTACATGTATCAAAAGCTCCGCATGCTCGCGTCGCACTACGCGGAAGCCGCCCGCCTTGGACAGGGCATGCTCGTGCGTATCGGCGAACGCATCTGATCGCGCCGAGGTGCTCAGACGCGCTCGATGAGTGTGGCGATCCCTTGACCCACACCGATGCACAAGGAGGCGACGCCTATGTCCAGCTCCCGCCGCCTCAACTCGTGCGCCAGGGTCACCATGATCCGCGCTCCTGAACAGCCAATGGGGTGGCCCAAGGCGGTGGCTCCGCCGTTGACGTTCACCACGGCGGGATCGAGATCGAGCGCCCGGATGCAGGCGAGCGCTTGCACCGCGAAGGCCTCGTTGAGCTCGACCAAGTCGACGTTGGGCGCCCGCAGGCGAGCGCGCTCGAGCAGCTTGCGCACCGCGCCGATCGGTCCCTCGCCCATGTAGTTCGGCTCGACGCCGACCGTCGCGGTGGTGACGACGCGGGCCATCGGGGCGAGGCCGAGCCGCTCGACCAGCTCGCCCGACACCAGCAACACGGCAGCAGCGCCGTCGCTGAGCGGAGAGGCATTGCCGGCGGTCACGGTGCCGTTTTCGCGGAAGACCGGCTTGAGCTTGGCCAGTTTTTCGAGCGAGGTGTCGGGACGAATCGACTCGTCGCGTTCGACGATGACGGGATCGCCCTTTCGCTGCGGTACGCTGACGGGGAGGATCTCGTCGGCGAAGCGTCCGGCCTCGGTGGCATCGGCGGCGCGTCGGTGCGACTCGAGGGCGAAGGCGTCGGCGTCCTCGCGGGTGATGGCGTGCTTCCTGGCCACGTTCTCTGCCGTCATGCCCATGCTGATCGGCTCGAAGCGCTCTTTCATGCGCGGATTGACGAAGCGCCAACCGAGGGAGCTGTCGTACAGCGCAGGGGCGCCCCGACCGTAGGCGCGCTCGGCTTTGCCCATCACGAGCGGTGCGCGGCTCATGCTCTCCACGCCTCCGGCGATCGCGCAGCTCACCTCGCCGGTGGCGATCATGCGGGCGGCTCCCGCGATGGCCTCCAGCCCTGAGCCGCAAAGCCGGTTGACCGTGACGGCTGGCACGTCGTAGGAGAGGCCGGCGAGCAGCAGGGCCATGCGGGCGACGTTACGGTTGTCTTCTCCGGCTTGGTTGGTGTCGCCGAAGACGACCTGATCCAGATGTGGCGTCGCCGCTTCGTTGCGTTCGGCCAAGGCCCCGATCACGTAACTCGCCAGGTCATCGCTTCGCACGGAGCTCAATGCACCGCCGTGCTTGCCAATGGGCGTGCGCAGGGCGTCGACGAGATAGACGGGGTTCATCGTGGTGCGAATCGAGGTCGGCATGGCGGGAATGTACCACCCTGGTAGCTGTTCGCTGCGGCTTTCTCGGCCTTTTCGCGATTCGATTTTGCGCCCTCAGCCTCGCCTCTGCCCCTGCGAGGTGCCTCGATGTGATAAGCTACACAGACCGCTCGGTGATCCCATATGCGATTAGGAATTTTTAGCGACATCCACGCGAACTACGAGGCGCTCAGCGCGGTGCTCGAAGCCTTCACCCACGAAGCGATCGACGAGTACCACTGCTTGGGGGATGTCGTGGGTTACGGTGGTTCGCCGAACGAGTGCGCCGAAGTGATCCGCGAGATCACGACCCACACCATTTTGGGCAACCACGATGCGGCCGTCGCGGGTCGGATGGACTACTCGTATTATTACGACGCGGCGCGCCAGGCCCTCGACGTGCACGCCGAGATGCTCACCGAGGAAAACACCGCATGGCTGAAGGGCTTGCCCTACAAGCGACGCATCGAGGAGGCGAACGTGGATTTGTGTCACGGCTCGCCGGTTCGCATCGAGGAATTCGATTATATTTTTGCGCCCGAGCAGGCCCGTGAATGCCTCAGCATCTACGACGAGATGGCTCAGTTGACGCTCATCGGCCACTCGCACTTGTGCAAAGTCTTCGCGCTCGGCGAAGACACGGTCGAAGAGCTACCGGCCAGCGATTTTAATCTCGAGGACGACAAGAAGTACATCGTGAGCGTCGGCTCGGTGGGGCAGCCGCGCGACTACGACAACCGAGCGAGCTTTGTCGTCTACGACAGCGACGCGAAGAACTTCGAATTCAAGCGTATCGAATACGACATCGAGAGCGCAGCGGAGAAGGTGCTCGGTGCGAAGCTCGAGCGCAACTTCGCGCACCGGCTTTACATCGGCGTGTAACGCTCACCTTCAGCGCCAGCCCCGGCGGGCTTTGCAGTGGTAGATGAGCGCGGCACTATCGTTCGTGGGCGGTAGCTCCTGGAAGTCAGCGTCGATGGCCTCGATGGCGAAGCCGTTGTAATGGAGCAGCGCTTCGAGTTCCTGCGGGAAGAACTGCCGGTGGGCGAGGGGGGTCATCCACTTCTCGTCGGGCGCATCACGCGGCTCGAATTCCATCGCCACAAAGAGCACTTGGCGCATGTCGTCATAGTCGAATCGTTCGCCATATCGGACGACCTGGCCGGTCGTCGCGTGTCGAAAGCGGGGCGTCCCGTAGGCCCGCTTGGGATCGCGGGCGAGCTCTTCGGGATCGGGCAAGGACACGTCGAAAACAAAACGACCCGTTGGCTTCAGGTGCTGGTGAACCCGCGCCAGATAGCGCTCGACGCTCGGTCGATCGTAAAGATGCAGGAAGGTGTTGAAGGTGCACGTCACCAGGCCGAAGGTCTCGTTGATCTTGACCGAGCGCATGTCGCCGCGGCGGGTTCGGACGCGCTGCTGAACGCCAGGGTCTTCGCTTTGGAGTCGCCGCTTCAGATCCTTCAGCATCGGCGCGGCTTGGTCGACGCCGAGGATATCGAGTCCGGCCCGCGCCGTCGGGATGGTGATGCGGCCATTGCCGCAGCCATATTCGAGCAGCGGACAGCCGTGCCCGATGGCGAGCTCGACGTAGTACGCGACGTCGTCCTCGCGCGTCGCGTACGTGTTCGTGTAGTAGCCGACGTCCTCGTAATGCGCGCGTGCGCCCGCATCGAGTTCGGCGTCCGGGCCGCGTCGTTTCAATAGGAGCTCGCCGTGGAGCGTCCGCTCAAGGCTTCTTCTTGGCGTGCAGCGCGCGCTGGCTCGCGATCCACTCGTCGACGATTTCGTGCGACGGTCGCTTGAAGCGGACCTTGCCCGCGGCGATCTCGCGCAGGCTCGTGACAAGAGGCTTGTTCTTGCACGTGACCAAAGGGTCTTGACTGGCCATCAATTGGCGCGAACGACGCGCCGCCATGATGACGAGTGCAAAACGGTTTTCTTCCAGCTCCAAACAGTCTTCGACGGTTACGCGTGCCATAGGTTGGCCGCGGACCTTAGTCCTCAGATCCTGTCTGGTCAAGTCAGGCTTCGTCGTCGGGCTTGTCAGACACCACGGTGCCTATCGCCTCGCCGCGACAGACACGCATAACGTTCCCTCGTTCAGTCATCTTGAAAACGCGTATAGACAAGGAATTCTCACGACATAGGGCGATGGCCGTCTGGTCCATCACCCCGATGCGCTCGACCAGAAAGCGCTCGTAGTCGATGTGCTTGAAAAGCTGCGCGTCGGCGTGCAGCGCCGGGTCCTTGTCGTACACGCCTTCGACTTTGGTTGCCTTGAACACGGCGTCGGCTTGGATTTCCATCGCCCGCAGGGCCGCAGCCGTGTCGGTTGAGAAGTACGGATTGCCCGTTCCGGCGGCAAAGATCACGATGTGCCCGGTCGCCAGGTGACGAATGGCCCGTCGTCGGATGTACGGCTCGGCGACCTGCCGGATCTCGATGGCGGTCATGACCCGGGTCGGAATGCCGACTTTCTCGAGCGCATCTTGCAAGGCCAAGCTGTTGATGACCGTCGCGAGCATGCCCATGTAGTCGGACTGGGTGCGGTCCATGCCAGCGCTCGCGCCCTTCAGACCGCGGAAGATGTTCCCGCCACCGACGACCACGCCGATTTGTACGCCGAGATTGTGAACCTCGGCGAGCTCACTGGCCACCTCGCCCAAAGTCTCCGGCCGAATCCCGAAGCCACCGTCTTCTCCGCAGAGCGCTTCCCCGCTGAGCTTGAGGAGAATGCGTTTGTAACGCAAATCAGAGGAGGGGGGCGGGGGGGGGAGGCTATCCAGCTGGCTCGGCACGGCTAGGGCCTACTCGCGCCGCGCCAATGCGACAACCGTCTACTTCATCGTGCCGCGGTGCTGTGGTACATGCCGACTCATGGCTCGGATCACCCAACCGCCGGTTTCCCGGTGTCGCCGCCTTGTCGGAACCTTCGCTCTCGCGGCGCTTGTCTCCCTTTGCTCGGCCTGTGATGAAGCCGCGCTCGACGGGGCATCGACCGTTGCCAGTGCGGCGCCCGGCCAACTGAGCGCCCGAGAGGCTTCAGCCGTCCTTGCGCGGGTTGGCGACAAGCCCATCACGCTCGGCGATTTCGCGGCCGTGCTCGAGCGCATGGATCAATTTCAGCGGCTCAAATACCAGACCAGCCAAGGCCGAATGAAGCTGCTCGAAAAACTCATCGACGCGGAATTACTCGCCCAGGAAGCGCGTAAGCGCGGTTTGCACAAGCGGCCGGAAGTTCGTGCACGTATTCGGCAGATCCTACGCGAAGCCGAACTTGCGAAGGTCTATCGCGCGCTTCCACCTCCGGGCCAGTTCAAGCCCTCCGAAGTGGCTGCGTACTACGAGAAGCACAAGCAGCGCTTCGTCGAGCCTGAGCGCCGCCGCGTGTCGGCCATCGTGCTGGACGACGAGAAAAAGGCGGAGGCGGTGCTCAAGAAGGTACTCGCGGGCGCGGACGGCAAGGCGTGGGGGAAACTGTTTTACGCCGACTCGATTACCGCTCCAGAGAAGCTCAACCCCAACGCGCCGCCAGAGCTCGCGGGTGATCTCGGTCTGGTCAGCCCTCCGGGAGACGTCAAAGGGGGCAACCCCCGTATTCCCGATTCCGTGCGGCGGTCGGTGTTTACTCTCGAAAATATTGGCGATGTGGCCGACAAGATCGTCGCGGCGAAGGGCCGCTTTTATGTCGTGCGACTTTCGGGTCGTTCGAAAGGCCATACCCGTAGCCTCGCCGAGGCGGAGCGGTCCATTCGGGTGAGTTTGCTTCAGGATCTTCGCAAGAAAAAAGAAGACGAACTCGAGGCGGAGCTGCGCAAACGCTTTCCGGTGCGCATCGACCAGCAGGCGCTCCAGTCCATCAAGCTGCCGAGCGGTGTCGGTGATCCCAAGTAGCGCCTTGCTGCGTGAGGGGCCGCCAGACGCTAGTCGGCGGGATGACGACCAGGGATCTCGTGGGCCAGCGGACTGGCGGGCCCAGTTGCGTGAAGCGCTTCGATCCGTGGATGCCCTGGCGGCTCACTTCGATCTGACGCCGTCCGAGCGTCGAGGAGCTGAGCTTGCCGCCGAGCAGGGCTTGCCGATCCAGATTACGCCCTATTACGCCTCTCTTTGTGATCCGCACGACCCGAGCTGTCCGATCCGGCGTCAGGTCGTGCCTCAGGCCCACGAAGCTCGTGAAGCCCCCGGCGACATGATCGACCCCCTCGGTGAGGTGGCCCACGAGATGACCGAGGGTTTGATCCAGCGTTATCCGGACCGCGTGCTGCTTCTCGTCAGCGATCAATGTGCCATCTACTGTCGTTTTTGCACCCGTTCACGCATGGTGGGTGCAGGGCAGGGACCGCTCCGCTCCGAGGCCCGGGAGGGGGCCATCGACTACATCAGCCGTACGCCGGCGGTGCGGGATGTCATCCTCAGTGGCGGCGATCCGCTGACCCTGTCGACCGAGCGCTTGCGCAGTCTCATCGCACGCTTGCGCGCCATCGAGCACGTCGACACGATCCGCATCGCTACCCGCGTCCCCGTCAGCTTGCCCATGCGCATCAGCGACGAACTGCTTTCCGCACTGCGGCCCTACCATCCGCTGTGGGTCATGACTCATTTCAATCACCCCAAAGAGCTCACGCCCGAGGCGATCGGCGCCTGTGAGCGCCTCGCGGATGCTGGCTTTCCGGTGATGAACCAAACGGTGCTGCTCGCGGGGATCAACGACCAGGCAGACGTGCTCGAGTCCTTGTTTCGCGGCTTGGTACGCGCGCGGGTCCGTCCCTACTACTTGCTTCAGATGGATCCGGTTCGCGGAACGTCGCATCTGCGCACTCCGCTCGCGCGCGGGATCGGCATCATGGAGAAACTCCAAGGTAGGTTGAGTGGTATCGCGCTGCCCAAGCTCATCGTGGACACGCCAGGGGGAATGGGCAAGGTCCCGGTAGGCCCTGATTATGTCGTTGCCCGGCACGATGGCCGCACCCGCTTGCGCACCCACCGCGGGGTGGAGGTGGATTATTGGGATCCGCCGGCAGCATCGTGCGGCTGGCCGATGTCTCGGGAGCAAGACGACTGAGGTCACCCGCCCGCTTCGGGTGCCGTCGCCTTCGTGTTAGGACGCCTACGATGGCTGAAAGCGAGAGCAGTGCAGAGAAGCTCGCGCGCCTCGAAGCGCTCAATGACCAGGCGCTACAAGGGGGCGGCGCCGCGCGGATTGAGAAACAGCACGCGGCGGGCAAACTCACCGCACGCGAGCGAATCGAGCTGCTCGTCGATCCGGGTAGTTTCGTTGAAATCGACCGGCTGGTGACCCACCGCTGCCGCGATTTTGGCATGGAGAAGAACAAGGTGCCGGGCGACGGCGTCGTCACCGGCTGGGCCTTGGTCGATGGTCGTAAGATCTGTCTCTACGCTCAGGACTTCACCGTGGTGGGTGGCTCACTCTCTTCGGCGCACGCGGCAAAAATCTGTAAATTGATGGATCTGGCCATGAAGATTGGCGCGCCCATCGTGGGTCTCAACGACTCGGGCGGCGCGCGGATCCAAGAGGGCGTCGAGTCTCTGGCTGGCTATGCCGACATCTTCCTGCGCAACACCTTGGCGAGCGGTGTCGTTCCCCAGCTCAGCGCCATCATGGGCCCGTGCGCCGGCGGGGCGGTCTACTCACCTTCGATCACCGACTTCGTCGTCATGGTCGAGAACTCCAGCTACATGTTCATCACCGGCCCCGAGGTGACCAAGACCGTGACCGGCGAGGAGGTCACCAAGGAACAGCTCGGCGGCGCGAAAACCCACGCCAGCAAGAGCGGCGTCTGCCATCTCACGGCGGCCGATGATCAAGCTGCGCTGCTGGCCCTGCGCGAGCTGCTCAGTTACCTGCCGAGCAACAATACGGCCGATCCGCCCCGGATCCCGACCGACCAGCCGGCGGATCGAGATGTCCCCGAACTCGACGAGATGGTGCCGACGGCCTCCTCGAAGCCCTACGATATCAAGAACATCGTCAAGGCCGTGGTCGACGACGGGAAACTGTTCGAGATCCACCCCAGTTACGCGCAAAACATCGTCGTCGGTTTCGCCCGCGTCGATGGTCGTTCGGTCGGTGTCGTGGCCAACCAACCCATGGTTCTCGCCGGGTGTCTCGACATCCACGCGAGCATCAAGGCGGCTCGATTCGTTCGTTTTTGCGATTGTTTCAATATCCCGCTCATCACCTTCGTCGACGTCCCGGGCTTTCTCCCCGGCACCGTGCAGGAGTACGGCGGCATCATCACGCACGGGGCGAAGCTGCTGTACGCCTTCGCCGAGGCGACCGTGCCCAAGATTACCGTGATCACCCGCAAGGCCTACGGCGGCGCGTACGACGTGATGGCCTCCAAGCACATCCGGGCTGACTACAACCTCGCGTTTCCTACCGCTGAGATCGCCGTGATGGGCCCTGAAGGAGCTGTGAACATTGTGTATCGTCGTGAAATTCAAGCCGCGGAAGATTCAGAGGCCACCCGCGCCGAGTTCGTCAGCCAGTATCGAGACAAGTTTGCCAATCCCTACAAAGCGGCCGAGCTCGGCTTCGTCGACGAGGTGATCGCGCCCCGAACTCTGCGTCGGCGTTTGGCGGTCGGGCTCGAGGTCTTGGCCGACAAGGCCGAGTCGTTGCCGCGAAAGAAGCACGGCAACATTCCACTTTGACCAGCCGGCACGCGACTCTGCGTCCGGATGCTGCTTTTACCGCAATCGCCGCCGGTGGATGACTCCAAAGCTGCTATGATCGGGTTACGCTTTGCGTGGGCCTTCGCTTGCGCATCCTTATAAAGCAGTGTAGGTACTCCTCGCCCTAGGTATGTGGGCGAAGAGTTTTGGTGCTCTCGACGGCTCCAATCATTAATCGATTGGACCGAGCGCGGGCACGTTTGAGGCGATAGCCAGAGGATAATTAGAATGAAGACCATGCGTTACATGACGGCGCTGCTCGCGATGGGTGCCATCGCCGCGGCTTGTTCAGTGAAGACCACCAACACGGACGACGACGGCGACGGCGGCACGGGCGGAACAGGCGCCACAGTGGTCTCCAGTTCCATCTCCAGCACTGTAGCTTCGAGCACCGTGGCCTCGAGCACGGTCACGAGCACCGTGGCGAGCTCGAGCAGCGGCGGCATGGATCTGAGCCCGATCTGCGACAGCGGCTTTGCCCTCGGCGGAGGCGCTACGAACAAGCCCTGTGCAGACTGCCTCGGCATGAATTGCTGTACCGAGTACACCACCTGCTTCGCCGATCAAGACTGCCAGGACTGTTTCATTGTGCAACAGGGCACGGGCACTTCGTGTGATGCCGGGACGCTCGATGAGGCTGTCACCAGTTGCGGGGAGGGGGCCTGCGCCTCTGAGTGCGGCGGCTGAGCGATGAGTGCTTTGCGTTCGACGGTTGCCGGTCCTGTATGGGGCCGGCTGACCGCGCACGCTTTAACCTAATAATGTGAAGAGGATATCCGAGATGAAGACGATGCGATGGATGATGACCTTGGCTGCCATGGGCGCGATTGCGACCGCGTGTTCAGTCAAGACGACGGACAACGACGAGGACAGCGGCTCGGGCGGCACGGGCGGCTCCGGCAGCACGGCGACGAGCACGGCGACCGGCACGACCACGGCGACGGGCACGGGCACGACTACAGGTACGGGCAGCAGCTCGAGCACCGGTGGAATGAGCTGTGTCGGCAACCCCTTCATGTACAAGGATGAGGCCTGCGGCGCTTGCGCCGAGACGAACTGCTGTCCTGAGCTTCAGGCGTGTGGTTCTGACCAGAAGTGCCTCGAGCACTTCCAGTGCGGCCAGGATTGCATCGCTTTGATGACGGAAAATGAGGTCACCAAGATGTGTCTCGAAACGTGCGACACCACGCACGTTGAGGGCAAGGCTCTGATGGACGCCATCACCACATGCACCGAGACGAAGTGCCAGATGGAGTGTCCGCGGTCAGAGCCCATCTGCAACAGCGGCTGGGTCATCAGCGGCACCGGCTCAAACATCGAGGCTTGCGGCATGTGCCTCAGCGACAAGTGCTGCACGGACTATACGGCGTGCGCCGAAGACACCGATTGCAGTGATTGCATCATCGGCACCATGGCCCCGGCGTCCTGCGACGCGACGATGCTCGACGAGGCTGTCAAGTCGTGTCGCGACACGAATTGCGCCGCGGAGTGTAACGCCCCCTGAATCCTATTCGGAAGTCATTCCGCCTTCTTTTTGAGGGCGGATGGCGGCCCTTCTCCTCGGAGCGGGGCCGCGGTCATTTTGTCGCTGTGATTTAATCAGCGGAATTCCGGTTGCATGCTTCATGCTTTGCTCCGGACATGCTAACCAATCCCCAATCAGGCGTGTGAACCGTGGTCTGCGGACCCTTCGCTCGCCCGCCTCGACCCCGCAATGGCGATCGAGGATTGACGAAAACCTTTACCTGAGCCGGCGCCATAGCCGGTCGGGTTCCCTAGCCAGCTGAAGTCAAGGCTCTCAGCGAGGCGGTAAGTATATAAAATGAGCGGGAATACTCTCGTTATCAACGTCGACATTCGCGAGATCCGTGTGGCTCTCATCGAAGATGGCGTGATCGCAGAACTTCACATCGAACGACTCAGCTCCGTTGGCACGGTCGGAAACGTCTACGTCGGGACCGTCAGCCGTGTGCTGCCCGGCATGCAAGCGGCCTTCATCGACATTGGGGAGGAAAGAGCCGCTTTCCTACATGTCGAGGACCTCATCCGGCCAGCGGATTTTGACAAATACCTGGCGAAAGAGGAGCCGGAACTCGCCGAATCGGCTTCGTCCGAATCGGACGAAGCCGATGAAGCAGCGGAGCCGGTCGACGGCCTCGCGGCGGATGATGGCGACGACGAGCCCTTGGATGACGCGGAGGACGGCGACAACGCGGACGATGCGGATGACGCCGACGACGCCGACGATGCGGATGACGCCGACGATGCGGATGACGCCGACGATGCGGATGACGCCGACGACGCGGATGACGCCGACGACGCGGATGACGAATTGAGCATCGAGGTGGACTTCGATGATGGCGAGGAGACGCCGGCGCGACAGGATGGCGCCAGCGATGGGGAAACCGACGGCGATGAGCCTTCTGAAAACGCCGATGGTGATTCCGATGCGGACGGTGAGGCGCCGGCCGATGTCGACGCCAGTGCGGAGTCTGAAACGGCTGAGGGCGAGCGCGGCAGCGAGGAAGCCGATGGCGAGAAGCACACCGGACGAGGGCGCCGACCCCGTCGCTCGCGACGCTCGAAGGTTTCACGTAGCGCACAAGCGCCAGAGCCTGCAAAACAAGAGACCAACAAGGGCGGTCGGCGGTCGGGCAATAGTGGGGGCAATAGTGGGGGCAATAGTGGGGGCAATCGTCGCGGTCGCAAGGGGGGCCAACGCGGCCAGCGCGGGCGAGAGCGACGTGGCCGAGCTCACGAATCCTCCCGCATCTCGAAAAACACGCCGATCCGCGAGGTTGTCCGTGAGGGCCAACAGGTCGTCGTGCAGGTCACCAAGGAGCCGATCGGTACCAAGGGTGCGCGCGTCAACAGTCACATCTCCTTGCCCGGACGGTACGTCGTGTATCTCCCCACGGTGGAGCACGTTGGCATCTCGAAGCGCATCGGCATCGACAAGGAGCGCCGCCGCCTCCGTGAGGCGATTGCGTCGGTCAAACCGCCTCAGGGTGGTCTGGTTGTGCGGACGGTAGCCGAGGGGTTGACCAAGAAGCACCTCAAGAGGGACGTGGGGTATCTCGTGCGTCTTTGGCAGCAGATCAGCCGCACCCGGACCGAGGTGCGCAAGGCGCCGGCCCTTCTTTACGAGGAACTCGATCTCGTGCTCAAGACCGCGCGCGACTTGTTCACGGACGACGTGTCTCGCATCGTGATCGACAACAAGGAGCAGTTTGTTCGCCTGGGCCGATTCGTCGATATGTTCTCGCCCGAGCGAGTGAAGGACATCGAGTTGTACGAAGGTCGCGAGCCTCTGTTCGATGCCTACGGTATCGAAGACGAGATCGGGCGCGCGATCTCCCGCAAGGTGCCGCTGACGTCGGGGGGCCATTTGGTGATCGACCAGGCCGAGGCGCTGACGGCGATCGACGTGAACACCGGTCGCTACGTAGGCAAAGATTCCAAAGATCTCGAAGGGACAATCTTGCAGACGAACCTCGAGGCGGTGCAAGAGATCGCGTATCAGCTTCGTTTTCGCAACATTGGCGGCCTGATTATTTTGGACCTCATCGATATGGATCGCGCCGGGAATCGCGAGAAGGTGCGCCGCAGGCTCGACGAGTTCCTGAGCAAAGACAAGGCGAAGACCACCCTCAATCGCATCAGCGATTTGGGACTGATCGAGATGACGCGCAAGCGGACGCGCGAGAGTCTCGGCCGGGTCATGAACGAGTCGTGTTTTTATTGCGACGGGACGGGGCAGCTGCAGAGCAAGCAGACCATATCCTTCGAAATCCTGCGCCAAATTCGACGCGACCTGTCAAACCTCAAGGGCTACAAGATCACCATCAACGCCCATCCGGCCATCGTCGACATGCTCAAGACCGAGGAACAAGATGCACTGCGTGAAGCGGAGCGGTTGTTTTCGCGTCGGATCGAGCTCATCCCCTGCGATGGCTATCATATCGAGCAATACGATCTTGAGGGGATATAGCGACATGACGGACCCATCGGACCAGCGTCCTCGTGATCAGCGGGTGACCATCAACAAGGAGTTTGACTCCTTCGACGCTTTCGTCAGCGAGTATGTGACCAACATCTCGCGATCCGGCGTCTTCATTCGTTCGCGTGCGCCGCTTAGCATCGGGACCAAGGTGAACTTGAAGTTCACCGTACTGATGGACGAGATCGAGACGGTGGAGGGCGTGGGTGAGGTCGTTCGCGTGCACGACAGTCCACCGGGTATCGGTGTCGTGTTTACGGAGCTGTCCGGCTACTCCAAGACCATCATCGAACAGCTCCTGACGGCTCAGGCGAGAGTGGCTGACCCGACCGAGGAGGACTAGGCGTGTTCACCGGCTTGGTCGAAACCACCGCCAGGGTGCAGTCGGTCGAGCGTAGTGGCCCGGATGCTCGCATCGCGCTCAGCGTGCCCGTTGACGAGCTTTGCTGGCCACGCTTCAAGCTCGGAGCTTCGGTGGCGGTGAGCGGCGTGTGCCTCACGGTGACTCGGGAGCGCGAGGATGGTTTCGATGCGGACGTATCAGCGGAGACGCTGTCCTTGACGACTTTGGGGTCCCTCGTCACCGGCGATGAGGTGAACATTGAGCGTTCGTTGAAACTCGGCGACCCGATGGGGGGCCATATCGTCCTCGGCCATGTGGATGGGGTGGCGACAGTGCGTGCGGTAGATGCGGTGGGCGAGGCCCGCCGCATCGTCATTCGGCCCCCTGCAGCGCTCGTCTGTTTCATCGCAGCCAAGGGTTCGGTCTGCCTCGACGGGGTAAGCTTGACCGTCAACCGCCTCGAAGCGGCGGGCGGCGGCGAAGAAGACGATTTCGAACTCATGTTGGTTCCTCATACGCTCCAGATCACCATCCTCAGCGGGTGGGCAACAGGGAGCGAAGTGAACCTCGAGGTCGACGTATTGGCGCGTTACGTGTTACGCGGTGCCGAGGTCGATCGGCGCGACGATCCTCAGGCGCGGGATGCGCGTCTGATGGACAAGCTGGCACGCGGAGGCCTAATCTAAGGGAAATCGAATATGCCTGCTTCTGCCATTGCCCCCCGCTACCTCACGATCGACTCGGCTGTGCTGGATCGCGTCAACCGCGCGCTCGACGCGATCCGAGCTGGAAAGATGATCATTCTCGTCGATGACGAGGATCGTGAGAACGAAGGGGATCTGACCATGGCTGCGGATCGGATCAGCCCCGAGGCGATCACCTTCATGGCCACTCATGGCCGTGGCTTGATCTGTTTGGCCCTGGACGAAGAGCAGGTAGGCCGTTTGGACCTTCCGATGATGACCGTGCCCGGTCGTGGCGGACCCGCTCTGGGGACCGCCTTCACCGTGAGCATCGAGGCCGCGACAGGCGTCACGACAGGGATCAGCGCGGCGGATCGCGCGCGGACGATTCAGGTCGCCACCGATCCGGAATCCAAGCCGAACGATGTCGTCACGCCGGGCCATGTGTTTCCACTGAAGGCACGGCCTGGTGGGGTACTCGTCAGGACAGGGCAGACTGAAGGCTCCGTCGACTTGGCTCGTTTGGCGGGCTGCCGCCCGGCTGGGGTGATTTGCGAGATCATGAAAGACGACGGGACGATGGCCCGGATGCCCGACCTCGAGCAGTTCGCCGAGGAGCACAGCTTGTGCATCCTGACGGTGGCCGATCTCATTCAGTACCGCTTGCAGACCGAGACCTTGGTCAAACGCATCGAGGAACGGACGGTGACGCTCGACGCGACGGGGACGGAGTGGCGCGCGATCGTCTACGGCACCGACGTCGAAGCGCGTCAGGTCATCGCCCTCGTGAAGGGCGAACTCGTCGATGGCGATCCGGTCTTGACGCGTGTTCATGCCGGATCGGTCGTGTCGGATCTTTTCTGCTCGACGTCGGCCGAAGGTGGACACCATTTGCGGGAAGCGATCGCGCGTATCGAGCAGGCGGGTCGCGGCGTCGTGCTCTACTTGGCTCCGCAGAGTTCTCTCGCTGAAGAACTCAGGCGAGTGACGCGCGTGACCTCGGGGCCCGACAGCGCGACGAGTCTTACCCCCGCTTCTCGTCGCGCTGGCGAACAGCACACGCTTCGGCGTTTTGGTTTGGGGGCACAGGTGCTGAGTGATCTCGGCGTGTCCAAGCTGAGGCTGCTCACAAACAGCCAACGGAAAATCGCAGGCCTCACGGGCTACGGACTCGAAGTCGTCGAGCGTGTACCCTTGGAAGCCAGGGAGAAATGATGGCGAAGAATACGAAACAAGATGAGATCACGGTCGTCGAGGCCAACATGGTCGTACCCCAAGGCAGTCGATTTACGATCGTCGCGGCTCGCTTTAACAGTTTCATCGTCGACCACCTCGTGACGGGCGCGGTGGACACCTTGGTCCGCCATGGTGCCTCGAGGAGCGCAATCACGGTCGTCAAAGCGCCCGGGGCCTGGGAGATGCCGATGGTGGCACAGCGGGTGGCTCGCCAAGATGGCGTGGATGCCATCGTCGCTGTCGGATGTGTGATCCGGGGCGGCACTCCGCACTTTGAGTACATCGCCGGTGAAGTCACCAAGGGCTTGGCTCAGGTGTCGCTTCAGAGTGGTGTGCCAGTGGCCTTTGGCGTGCTGACGACGGATACCATCGAGCAAGCGATCGAGCGTGCCGGTACCAAGGCGGGCAACAAGGGCGCGGAAGCAGCGATGGCGGCGATCGAAATGGTCGGACTCGTCAAGCAGCTCGGTTGACGTTACCATGGGAGCTCGTAGCGATGGCCGTCAGTCGGCGCTTCAGATCTTGTTCGCGCTCGATGCGCAAGAAGCGGAAGCTGTGGCGCACGACGTCGTCGAGCTCGCGATCGCCGATTTTTGGCGGCAGACACCGGGGGCTCTGGAGGGGAAGGCCTTCGCCGACGAACTGGTGAAGCAAATCATGAGTCGCCGGGACGCCATCGACGAGCAGATCGGTCGAGCAAGTCGTACGTGGCGCCTGGATCGAATGGCACGAGTGGATCGCAACGTGCTTAGGCTCGGAACTGCGGAATTGCTCGAACGTGATGTGCCGCGGGCGGTTGTCATCGATGAGGCGGTCGAGCTGGCGAAGCGTTTCGGCGGTGAGGGGTCCGGTGTTTTCATCAATGGCGTACTCGATCGCATCGCCGAGGATATCGAACAAGGCGCTTCTTAAGTCTTCGTGCGCATCCGGCCCCTGGAGGTATCGGATCGCTCGGGACTAGCTCTCCGGTACCGGCTTCGATTCTCGTTCGAGATAGCGGAAGATCGTGCGCGGGTCGACGCCGAGGTCCCGGGCGGTCTGGGTGCGGTTGCCGTCATTGCGTTTGAGTACGTCCAATACGTAGCTGCGTTGAAACTCTTCTTTGGCCTTCTCGAGCGGGACGATGTTGATTGCTTGATCACTTCCGAGATCCAGATCGTCGGGGCCAAGGAGTTTTCGGTCGCAAAGCACGAGCGCTTTCTTGATGCGATTTTGGAGCTGCCGGATGTTGCCCGGCCAGTTGTATCTCCTGATGGCCGCAACAGCCGAGGGGCTAAAACCTCGTACCGGGCTGGCAAGCTCGTCGGCATATTTTCCCAGCAGCATCTTTGCGATGATTTGCACGTCGTCGCCCCGCTCTCTCAGCGGGGGGAGCCACAAGCCCACGACATTGAGCCGGTAGAACAAGTCTTCACGAAATTGGCCGTTGCTGACCATCTGCTCGAGATTGCGGTTGGTTGCCGCGATGACACGGATGTCGACACGCTCGGTCTTGGAACTGCCAACGCGGATGACGATGCGCTCCTGGAGAACGCGCAAGAGCTTCACTTGGAGGTTGAGTGGCAGCTCACCCACCTCGTCCAAGAAGAGCGAACCGCCGTTGGCGACATGGAATTTCCCCTGCCGTTCGGTCACGGCGCCGGTGAACGCGCCCTTGACGTGTCCGAAGAGTTCGCTCTCGATGAGATTTTCTGGAATGGCTCCGCAGTTGATGGTGACGAAGGGCCCGGTGGCACGACCACTGCGCCGGTGTACCTCGTGAGCGACGAGTTCTTTGCCGGTGCCCGTCTCGCCCGTGATCAGAACACTGATATCGGTCGCGGCGACTTTTTCGACCTTGCGGAAGACCTCCCGCATCGAGTCGCAGGCGCCGATGATTTCGCCGAAACGCTTGTCTCGCAACTCCGATTCGAGCTTGGCCTTATCCTCGCGAAGCGCCGCGAGGAGCATCGCGTTTTGAAGAATGAGCGAGGCTTGGGCGCCAAAAATGCTGAGTAGGTCGAGCTGGGGTCGGCGAAAGAGCTGCTTGATCTTGTCGTTGCCGAGATAAAGCACGCCGATAACCTCGCCTTGAGCGAGCAAAGGCGCGCAGATCACGCTGGAGAGCTGCATCGCGATGACGCTCTCACTTTGGCCAAATGTCGTGTCGCCGACTGCGTCCGAGACGATGAGAGGTTCGCCCGTCTCCACGACTCGTTGGACGATGCTGTCCGAGATGCCGCTCTCCTGTTCGTCGTCGCCCAACGCGATCGAGGAGCCGTCGATGTTCCGTGCGGCTCGTACCGTCCACCGGTGACCGCTGTCGTCACCCGGTGCGCGCGTTGGCATCTCCAGCGCGGTGTCGAGGACGAGCAAGAAGCCTTTCTCCGCGCTCGTGAGTTCGATCACGTCGTCGAGCATGGTCGCAAGCAACTCGTTCAGATCGCGGATCTTGATGAGCTTGGAGCTGAAGCTGAATAGCTTGCGAACACCGGCAATTTCGTGGGCTCCGAGTTCCGTGGCTTGCGTGACCGCGCCGTCCGAGGGTGCATCTTTGCGGGCGCGCTTGAGTCCTTCCGCGAACATCGAGAAGCCGATTTCGGCACCGGTCAACACCACGCGGTCTCCGTGGACGAGGCGGGCACGCCGCTTCTTTTTGCCGTTGATGGTCATTTTTCCACTGCGCTCGATCTCCTCGATCAGGAAATCGCGACCATCGAAGTTGATGCGAACGTGGTTCGCCAGGGCGTCGGTGCCCGTGATCACCAAATCGTTGTCCGCCGCTTTGCCGATCGTCGTCAGCGCCTTGTGAATGCTGTAGAGGCGGGGGGGGCCCTCGGCGACGTAGTACTTGAGTGTGGGCATAGGGCTCGTCCCATCGCGGGCGGCGAGGCGACGCTAGCACGGTGCAGTGCCTCTGGCACGGCTCAGGCACGAAGACCGTTTTGAGCCATGCAGATCACCACAAGCCGCCGGTCAATTGAACCCCGAGTCCATGGTTGACGACCATGGGGCTGACGCTCCAAAGTTGCACCGGACGCTCCGCTCGACGCTGGCGTTCCCGCTCTGACGGCGCGGCAACTGGGCCGCGTCGGGCCGAAAAGATGCCACCGAGCGTGAGGCCAATGGTGCCCGCTACCCCTTGGAAGATCAGGCCGCGGCGGGGATCGTAGTCTCCGGAGCTGGCGGCGTAGAAGATGTACACGGGGAGGGAAGCGGCGGTGCCGATCCCCAAGCCGCCCCACATCCAGCCGATTTGGTGCCAGCTGGGTGTCCACACCAGGGATGTGCCTATGGCTCCGGCGACGCCGAGGTTGAACCCAATCAGTCCGCCGAGGGAAACGTCGTCGTTCGTGCGGGCCCAGTCGGCTTTGGCTGGGGAGGCGCCGCCACCGAGAAAGCTACCGATGGTGGCGCCCCAGAAGGCACTCGATGCGATGAAGATGTTCGTTTGGGGTTTAGGGCGCAGGAAGTAGTAGAGGGCGAATCCGCCGGCGCCGCCAAGTGTCGAGGCGATCGTCTCCGCGCGGGCCAGCCCACGGAAACCCCATTCGTCCGCGGCTGCGGCGCGACTCCACTGCGTTCCCGCGATGGCAAGGCCTTCTCCTGCGCCGATGATCATTCCCGTGGCGATGGCTGAAGGCATGCCTTCGGGCATCCCGCGTGGGTACGCGAAGCGGTCGAGGAGGTACACGCCGATGGGTGCGGTTCCGCCGAGCAGAAGCGGTGGAATGAGCCGCAAGCCGGGATCGCCAATATCGGCTTCTGCGTCGATCCAGATCCCTGTGCCGATCCCCCAGGTTACGGAGGTGCCATAGAGGTAGCCGAGCTCCAGTCCGGTCGAGACGCGCCGGGAGGGGGCTTGCCGGTAGGTTGGGGCGCCATACCCTGGTTGCCCGTAGCCGGGTGGGGGAGGTGTCGGTTGCGGGCCGTAGCGTGGGGGGGTGCCATAACCACCGGGGGGCGGGTATTGGGCATGCACTCCCGGTGAGACGAGAAGCAGCGTCAGTCCCAGCGTCAATGTGGCGATCAATCGGGCGAGTTTTGAGAGCGGCACCATGCCCCTACTTTAATTGAGGTCACAGGATTTCGCCATTCGCTGCCTGTGCTGGAGCGCGCCGGGGGGTAACAAGCCCGGTCAGGCGCGAATTGGCGTCAGCCCGTCAAGCGCTCTATGGTTTGTCCCATGAGGCGAGGTGGACTCGTGCAGTCGTTCGTCGGGGTACTTCTCGCGGGTTTGAGCTTGGCTGCGGCCTGCGGGCCTCAGGGCTTGTCGATCCTACCCGGCATCATCAATGATCCTGCCAACCGCAGCCTGCGAAAAGCTCTGCTCGGGTACGTCACCGACAACCTCTGCCAGGAGGTGCAAGGTCGTAGCGTTCCGCTCCGCTTACGCCGTGACGATCCTGCAACGGGCCGCTTTTTTGCCACCGCGTGTCGTGCCGAGCGTTCACCACGGGATCAACTCGTCGTGACGCTCGACGGGCACGGATATGCTTGGACGAACGTGACCGGGCGCGTCGGCTTTCGCGCCGCTGCCACGGTTCGATATGACCACGATTTCCGCATCGTCGAAGATCGCATGTACGTCTATTTCCGGCAGCGACAAACCTATCAAACCCGGTTCGAGCCGACCGTCGTCACGGGGGGCGCGCACGGCGTGTTGGGCGCCGGCGTCCACGCGACTCTTGGAACGACGATGCAGGTTGCGGTGAAGCAGCTCGGTGGTCGTATCTTGCGTGAACAAATCGCGCAGGGTTTCACCGTGATTCGAGAGTCGAGTGGAGGCGTAAGGGTCGTTTTTGGTTTGGTCGAGGCGGGAACCCAGCCGTTGGTGCCATTTGCCTACCGGGGGGAGGGATTGCGGTTCAATGACCGCAGCGAACTTCACCAAGGTCAGCGCGACTATTTGGGGCCGATCACCATCGAGCGGGCCGAGCAGCAACTTCATATGGATGCACGTCTCGAGGGGGCTGCGGCGGTCGACGTCCTGCTCGTGCCCCAGTCCGTGGTCAAGCCATGGCTGGCCGCCTACGAAGGGCAGCCTCGGGCCACGCCCCCACCGGCTGCGGTCCCGATCGACGATGTCTTGCCGGCCAGCAGGAACTCGGGGGTGTGGCGACGCGCCTGGGATGTGCCTCGTGGCGTCTACTTCATCGTGCTCGACCACACGATTGCGGCAGGGCGCACCAGCCTCCCGCAGGCTCGGCTCGACGACCGTGCGGCCCTCGTCAGCTATGCGGTTCGTGTCGTCGAGCCCTGAGGCTCTTCAGGACCGCAACGCTTGCTCTGCTCTGCGCCCACGTATAGAGATATCGGCATCTTGAGCGAAGAAGTCAGCCCACCGCCTCCCAACCCGGAGGACATGACATCGCCGGCGCCTCTGAAGCGGTCCTCTCCGGTGTTGCGGTATCTGTATTTCGCGGTGCTGCTGGTCGCCTTGCCGGCCAGCCTCGCGGTGCTGACGGTGCGCTTGCTCAAGCCCGACTCAGCCTTCGAGCAAGTTGGCGTCGTGCGCACCTTCGTGGCGGAACAACAGGTGCCCGGCGCGATCGTGTTCTTCACAGCCTTTGCGCTGCTTCTGTGGCGTTTGCGCTACATGCTGCCCTTCGCGACGCGGGCTGGTGTTCTCGGTCGCCCGGATCTGCCGCGAGACATGTGCGTCAAATACGACCAAGCGCAGCATCTCATCGAGGAAGCGCGGCGCGTGATGCGCGTCAATGAGCGGGCGGTGGCCCGTGGGCTCAAGCCGAGCGAGCGGGAAGCCGTCGACGAGGCGATCGCGGATCTCGAAGAGACGATGTACGCTGTCTCGTTTCACGCCGAAGACTTCGCCGAGGCGGCCCACCACTTGGACGACTTGGTCGATTCCTATCTGAGTCGCTGGCGCAAGAGCGAGGTCCGTGAGTATGGCGAGTCGATCGGGATCGCGTTTGCCGTAGCGATTGCCCTTCGGATTTTTGTGGTCGAGGCCTTCAAGATTCCGTCGGGATCGATGGTCCCGACCCTCATGATTGGGGATCATATCTTCGTCGCGAAATATGCGTATGGCCCCTTGTTACCGCGCTCCGATACGCGCCTCTTCTCTCAGATGCCTCCGGAGCGTGGTGATGTTCTCGTCTTCAAGTTTCCGGAGAAAAAGGAACAGGACTTCATCAAGCGTGTTGTCGCCCTGCCAGGGGACCGTCTCGAAGCGCTCGATGGTCGGCCGGTGATCAACGGGTTCTTGATTCCGAATTGTTACGTCGGGCGCGTCAACGTGGACAGCACGGTGCGTGGTCACCTGTATTTGGAATACATCGGAGCGAAAAACCTGTTGACGATGTACAACGACCGGCGGCCTCAGATCGCGTGCAAGAGGCAACGCGACTGCGGTGGAGCGCGCTCGTGTCGCGGTGGTATCTGCGGAATGGTGCAAGGGCCTTTTCGAGTGCCCGAGAAGCAAATCTACGTGATGGGCGACAATCGGAACAACAGCCACGATTCGCGCTTTTGGCGGGGTGGCATGGGTGCGGGGGTTCCCTTCGAGAACATCAAGGGACGGGCGCTATTTGTCTGGTGGGCAGGGACGCACAGGATATTCGTCGATGTCATGGGTGAGCCGAAACTGCCAAAGGGCGCTGGCCCCAAGCTGCACGAGCGGCTTCGCGCTTGCTTGAAGAATCGACCGCCGGTCAGCGAGACGACGCCCCCGCCACCGAAGGGTTCGCCAGCGGCCCGCTGAGCGGATGATGGCGTCGCGTCATCTTTGTCATTTCCTAGCGGACGTGGGCGCTCAAGCCCGCTAGCCTCCCGTCCGATATGAAGAGATGTTCGAAATTTTCGCGGATGGGTCGTGCCACCGTCCTTTGCCTTGGGATCAGCGTCGCATTTGCGGGCCTCACGGGATGCGACAAGTTCAAATCCAGTGACGATGAGTCGGCGGCGGAGGATGACGACGACAAGGACGAGAAGAAGGAAAAAGCGCCCGTTGCGACGGCGAGCGCCGAGACGTCCAGCGCGGTCGTCACCTACCCCGACATGGTGGATCAATCGGGCACCTACCGCTTGCTCAAGAATTTCGTCGTATTCCGGGATGCCGACGGGACATCCGAGCGCATCACAGGACTGGCCCGCGGAACGTTGGTCAACGCCAAGGCGACACATCGCGGCTTCTTGCTCGTCGATTGGCCGAGCGGACCGGGAGAACTCTCTCCCGGTTGGATCCGCGCCGGCCTCAACTCCCCTCGTTTTTCGCGGGTTGAGAAGCCCCCGACGAGTTTGCCGGTGGCGTCCACGGTGCCGGTCACGAGTGCGAGCGTCGCGGTGAGCGCAGCCCCTGAGGCGAGTGCCGAAGCCGCACCATCTGCGGAGCCGAGCGCGACGGTCACAGCGGCGCCGGAGGCAAGTGCCGAGCCGGCCGCGAGCGCGCCGGCCACAGCCCAACCGGAGGCGAGCGCGGCTCCCGAACCGACGAAGACGGAAAAACCTGCGGCGACGGCGGTGCCGACGACCAAACCTGTTTTCAAGCTTCGACCTGGGTTTCAGTTCAAGAAGGCAAAGTAGGGCGACTGGCGGTCGCGTCGCCGCCAGACCGCGGCCAGCAGCAGTCCTATCAGCCACGGCCAGCCCGTGGCTCGTCGCTGGCCGTGGAATCTGCAGGTGCAGCCGCCGTCAGTGAGATTGGGATCGCCCCCGCTGCCGCTGGCCGCGCTCGCGGACGGAGCGGAGGGGTCTGGCGGATACGCGCCATCGCTTTGTTCGACGATCCAGTCCTCGTAGGCGGGGGCCAGCGTCCAAATTCCGCCATCGCCACATTGGGCGTTGGCGTCCTCGGCACCGCGTGAGGTCACGCCCACTAAAAAACGAACGCCGCCGTCGAAGTAGTAGGCTGGTCCGCCGGAGTCGCCGAGGCAGGTGTCGGCGGTGTTCATGCTTCCGGCGAGCATTTCGAAGTCGTTGCGTCGTTCGATCTCCGTGTCGCCGACGTACAGATCCCCTTCTTTCTGGTTGCTCAAGAGCACGTCGGTGGCGCCGTAGCCGGCGATTCTCAACGGCGCGCCATCGAGGAGTGAGGGCTCGACGCGCGACGGGGGAAGCAGCAGCGTGGGTGCTTGTTCGCTGACGGGCGACTCGAGTAACAGCAGCGCGATGTCGTCTGCTTTGCCAAGTTGTTCGGGGTTGTTTCCCGGGTCGGGGTGGATCGTGCCGTCGAATCCCGTCACCCGGATGGTGGCGACGGCGTACTCGTGCGCGTTTGGATCGGTGGCTCGGAGCGAGCCGGCTACGACCGTGCGGTCGGTCGCGGGCAGCGTGTCGGTGAAGGAGTTGGTGTCCGGATCGAAGACTTTCACACAATGGGCCGCGGTGAGGACGACCGTCGGTGCGATGAGGGTTCCCGAACACGTCACGCCGCTACCGTCGAGAATGACGACCGTCGAATCGAGATCCGCTTCGAGCGCCTTGTCGCCGTTGATGATGGGATCGCTCCGCCTACCGTGTCGTTCGGCGGTCTCGAACGGCACGTCCGCCCCGCAAGCGGTCAGCCCACTCAAGAAAACAAATATTGCGTAGTTATTACGCATGATTACAAAATATAGCTTGCCACGTCGCGGGCGCGAGTGAAACGTTTGCTTCCTCTGAACCGTCCAAGCCTACGATGGAACGATTACTCATCCGACCGCTTTGCGCACTGGCCACACTCGTTTTGGGTTCGGTCGTTGCTTGCTCCACCCCGGCTGTCGAGTCGCCACCACCGTCGACAGCGACCGACGTGCAGGTGCCCGCTTCGTCGTCACGGGTACCGACGCGAGCAGCACCGGTGCTGTCTCCTGTGCCGATCGAGTCGGCGTCGCCGCGGATCGTGTCGCCGGCCGCATCGAGTCCGGACACGGAGGTCGTCGAGGATTTGTCGCAGGGACGTGCAGGGGAGCCTGGCGCGGCGTGCTCGACGGGCGCGCACTGCCGTAGCGGTGTGTGCGAAGGCATGGGGTGTGGCCCGGACGAAGGGCGGTGCGCGGCGGCCAAGCGCATGTGCACTCGTGATCTTCGCGCCTATTGTGGCTGTGATGGGGTGACCTTCCACAATAGCGGAAGTTGTCCGGGAGCCCGTTACGCGCACCCCGGCCTGTGTCCGAAGGACGTCCCTGCCAAGCGCTGAGCATCTTGCCCTTGAGACGCCCTAGCGGCTTTCCGGCTGGCGAGCTTTGGGCCCTTGGGTGTGCTCGAGCGCGGCCCACCCGCACAAGGCGACCACTGCGACGGTGCCGGCCAACCAAAACATGAACATCTCGCCGTAGTGGTCGGCGACGAGCCCGAAGCTCGGGCTGACGATGAGTTCACTCAATCCCCACAGGGCGGTGAACATCGCCAGGGCCGAGCCGCGGAAGGCCGCCGGCGTGCGCGTCACCACCTGGGAGGTGAGAACCGGGAAACAGTAGCCGTGTCCGATCCCGGCGCAAAGCGCGGCTGTCAAGAATTGCTGGAAGCTGTGCGCTTCGGCAGCGAGAAAGGCGCCTATGATGTACACGCCGAGCGCCGGGGCGACCATGTTGGACGGTCCGATCCGGTCGGGAAGCCGGCCACCGAACAACCGCACGGCCGCCGCTCCGAGCGCGTAGCTCAACCACAGACTGGCGGGCTTGGCGACGCCCCGTGACTCGGCCGTGACCGTCGCGAAGGTCATGAAGACCGCGACCAGCGAGGAAAAGACGATGGTCGCGAGCCACGTTGGCCACAGCGCGGGATGTTGCAGCGCGCGAACGACGACACGCGCATTGAGCTTCGGGCGCGTTTCGCCTTCACTGCTCGGTTCGCGTAGCGGAACGAGAAAGAGCAAGGAAAGGGCGACGGCGATGCCGACGATGGGCAGGAACCAGCGCAGATCGGCTGGGGCCAGCTCGAGTTGATCGGCGAAAGGATTGATCAGGAGCGGCAGCAAGCCCGACACACCGAAGAGCGCGAGCCCTTCCGTTCTTCTCGATTCGGGGATCAGATCGGCCGCGAAGGTGAAATAGGCTGTGAAGAGTCCACCCAAGCCGATCCCGAACAACGCGCGCTGTATGTAGATGAGCGGCCCGATACGGTCGACGAAGGCGATCAGCCAGATAGACCCTGCGGTGAGAATCGTGCACGTGATGAGCGTCGGTTTGCGGCCCAGCGTGTCGAGCGCCCACCCTACCACCGGCCGAAGCAACAGCCCGCTGACCGCGGCGGTCGCCATGACCATTCCGATCACGGCGTGGCTCGCGCCGAGATGCTGCAGGTAAAGAGGCAGCATGAGCATCGACGCGTAGGCCAAAGCCTGAAGAAAATGAGCTATGACGAGCAGGCCGAAGGCCGGCGTCAGAAGCCGGTCGCTGTCGATGCGGCTCCCTTTCTGGCTCCCGGCTAAAGTCGCGTGGTCCATCTGCACGGGCATGTGACACGATTGGGGTGGTCCGTACAATCATCCAAATCGAATTGTTACTGAACCTCAGCGCGAGGATCGCCTATGCTCCAGAGTGTTGTGAAGGGTTTCACTCGGGCTGGAGAGTTGCGGCAAGACGACGCCGATTTGGCGAATCGCCTCGCTGAGGCGTCCAGCATCGTCATCCCCATGTGGCGCAACCGCAATCTCATCGCCACCGGTCGTCCAACCAAGCCAGCGTTGCTGACCGTTGGCGAAATGGGCGACTTGCTTGGGCTGGGCGGTGCGGTTGTCTTTCTCGGCTTGTTCGAGGGTGTCGCCTGCTTCGCTTATGACCTGCCGCCCGATCGCGAAATGAACGATGAGCCTGCCTTGGCTGAGCGTGGCGACTTCAACGACCTGCGCATGGTGGGAAGCCTGCTCAAGACCCACGATGCCGAGCTTCTCGCCTACGCTCGGGGCATGCTGCAGTGGCACCGCCACCACCGCTTTTGCGCCCGTTGCGGCGGGGAGACGCGATCCAAACAAGGGGGGCATGTTCGGCTCTGCCTCGGCTGCGAGAAACGTCATTTTCCTCGGACCGATCCAGCCATCATGGTTCTGGTCGTGCACGAGGACACGTGTTTGCTCGCGCGGCAGCCGACATTTCCCGACGGCATGTTTTCGGTGCTCGCGGGCTTCGTCGAGCCGGGGGAGAGCATCGAGGATGCCGTGGCCCGTGAGGTGCGGGAAGAGGTCGGCCTCGACGTGACGGACGTGTGCTACGCAAAATCCCAACCCTGGCCTTTTCCGTCCTCTCTGATGTTGGGCTTCTCTGCGCAGACTGAGCAGCCCAATGTCGTGCTCGACCGAGAAGAACTCGAAGACGCTCGTTGGTTTTCACGCGATGATCTTCGGACCGGGGAAATTGTGTTTCCGCCTCCCTTCTCCTTGGCCAATCATCTCATCACGCGCTTCATTGGGAGCGGCTGAGCGAGAAAACCCCGGCTCGGGTCGAATGGACACTACGCTTAGGATGACGCGGCGATGAAGATCGGAGTGTTGACTTCGGGGGGCGATGCCCCTGGCATGAATGCGGCGGTGCGTACTGTGGCTGTGGCGGGGGCCGTTCGCGGTCATCATGTGACCGGGATCCGGCGCGGTTATGCCGGCTTGCTGAAAGGCGAGGCCTCCCCGCTTTCCTTGCGGGAGGTCGACGGGATCACGCGATTTGGCGGCACCATCCTCGGATCGACCCGCTCGGACGAGTTTGCGACCGAGGAGGGTCAAGCCCTAGCGGAAGAGCAAATTCGAAATCTCGGGCTCGACGCGCTCGTCGTGATCGGTGGAAATGGTTCGCTCACAGGGGCGCATCGGCTCGCGTTACGGGGGGTGTGTCGCGTGATCGGCGTGCCCGCATCGATCGACAACGACATTGGCCATACCCGATTTTCGATCGGCGTCGATACGGCGCTCAACACGATCGTCGAGGCATGCGACCGCATCTCGGATACGGCGCGGGCCCACCGGCGGGCGTTCCTCGTCGAGGTCATGGGTCGTGAGTGCGGCTTCTTGGCGATGCGCGCTGGGATCGCGGCTGACGCGGATGCCATTCTCCACGGTGAAGAGGGCTTGAGCGAAGACCAGCTCGTGTCGAGCCTGAGCGGTGTCCTGCGAAAGTGTTTTGCGACCGAGCGGAACAAGACGCGGGCACTGATCATCAAGGCGGAGGGTGTCCGTGTGCCGACGGGTCGTCTCGCCGAGCGTCTGCAAGCTGTTCTCGACGCGGAATTGCCCGGAGTGGATTTGCGCGTGACGGTGCTTGGGCACGTCGTCCGAGGTGGCAGCCCGAGCGCCCTCGATCGAGTGATCGCTCAGCGCCTGGCTTTTGCGTCGGTGCTGGCTTGTGAAGCGGGGGCCGACAGCGTGATGGTTGGGTGGGACCCCTTCTTTTCTCCAGGGCGCGGCACCGAGGACAGCTCGGTCCGTCTGATTCCCCTGCAGGATGTCTTAGAGGAGACGGCTCGTTTACTCGACGGAAGCAGCCCTATCGTACAGAAGCGTGTGGCCTTGCTGAAACAGGTGAACGAGCTGCTCACCTTCTGACGCACCTTCTGCGTGCTTGCCGATCCAGGGAGCTTGGCGGTGACTCAGTCGCTACCGTAATCGATCTTGTCGCCAAAACGACCGCGGATCGCGTCGATGGTGTGCTCGATTTCACTGTGGTCCTCCGCTGTCGTCGGTCCGAATAGGCCGAGCTGTCGTTGACCGTCTCGCGGTGACAAATCGTAGGCGGCGGCGCCGATCAACCGGATCGGCTCATCGAGATCGAGTCGATCGAGGAGTTTGTGCGCGGCACCGATCATCGAGCGAGAGTCGTCACAGGGGGCCGGAAGGGCGGCTTGTCGGGTCGCGACGCGGAAGGTCTCACTGTAGCGCAGTTTCACGCGGAGGCCTGCAGCGAGCAGTTTCTTTTGTCGCAAGCTTGTCGCGACGCGTTCGCACTGTTTGCGCATGATCCGCATGGTCGATTCGAGGCCGCGCACGTCGTGCTCGAGCGTCGTCTCGGAGCCCACGGATTTACGTTTGCGGCCGGGGATGACGGGTCGATCGTCGAGCGCATGGGACAGACGGTGAACATGGCCTCCGAGCGAGGTGCCGAGCTGACTGTCGAGCAAGGCCCGATCCGCGGCGGCCACTTCGCCAATGCGAGATAGACCTACTTGCTCGAGTTTCTCGGTGGCTCGCGGTCCGACTCCCCAGAGTTTGCGAATGGGCATCGGGGCGATGAAGGCCTTGGGGTCGTCGAAGGGGATCCAGGTCATCCCGCCTGGCTTGTCGATGTCACTCGCGACTTTCGCGAGGAACTTGTTGCTTCCGATCCCGACCGAGCAAGAGAGCTTGGTTCGCTTGCGGATGGCTTTCATGATCTTGTGGGCCATAGCGTCCGGCTCGCCGAAGAGCTTCTCCGAACCACTCATGTCGATGAAGGCTTCGTCCAAACTCAGCGGTTCGATGAGTGGGCTGAAGTTGCCGAGCTCTTCCATGATCTGGCGGCTGACTTCGACGTAACGTTCCATGCGTGGGCGGACGACGACGGCGTCGGGGCACAAGCGCAGGGCCCGGGCCATGGGCAAGGCGCTGTGAACGCCGAATGGCCGCGCTTCGTAGCTGGCGGTTGCGACGACTCCGCGGTGCTCGGAGCCTCCTACGATGACGGGCTTGCCTCGGAGCGAGGGATCGTCACGTTGTTCGACTGACGCGTAGAAGGCATCCATATCCATGTGCAGGATGATTCGCTTCACGCTTCTCCCTTCGGAGCCGCTTCGAGATGGTCGCGAATGCGTTTGGTGAGGCCCCGCTCGACGGTCTTGGCCGCCACCTTGATGGCGTTGCGTATGGCGCGGCCGTTGGACCGGCCGTGCGCCTTGATTACGGTGTGGTCGAATCCCACGATCGGGGCGCCGCCGTATTGTTTCCAGTCGGTCAGTGCGGCGACCTTCTTGATTCCAGAGGCGAGCATGCCGAGCGCGATCTTGTACCTCAGCTTGGTGTCGTAGGCGGTCTTGGCGAGATCCCGCGCCACGTCACCCACGCCCTCGAGCATCTTGAGCACGATGTTCCCGACGAAGCCCTCGCAAACGACGACGTCCACACTGCCACGGGGGATGTCGAGACCTTCGACGTTGCCTACGAAGTTGATGTCCTTCCTCTTTGCGAGTGCTCGATGCGCCTCGACGATGGCGGGCGTGCCCTTGATCGCCTCGGTGCCATTCGAGAGGAGCGCGACCCGCGGGTCGTCGATGCCAGAAATGACCTGTGAGTACGCGCTGCCCATTGCGGCGAAAGCGATCAAGTCCCCCGCTTCGCACTGAAGCGTGGCGCCGACATCGAGCATCAAGGCGAAGGGGTCATCGTGAGGGCCATGTCGCTCCATCGTGGGATGAACAGCGGCGAGTCCCACGCGGCGTACACCGCCGAGCCGGGTGAAGTGGCGGCTGGATGCGAGGATCACGGCGCCGGTGTTTCCCGCGCTCACCAGGGCATCGGCTTGGCCCTCGGCCACCACCTGCGCGGCTCGCAGAATCGAGCAGTTTGGCATGGCGTCGAGCGCTGCGCCGGGCTTGTCGTTCATCGATACCGTGGTGGGTGCGTGCACGATGCGCGTGTCGTTATCGCGGACGCCCTGTTTGTACATCGCAGCTGTGAGGAGCTTCTCGTCACCCACCAACACGATCGACAGCTCGCTGTTCTCGGCTCGGAGCTGCGCCACGCCCTCCACGATGGCCGAGACGCCCTCGTCCGATCCCATCGCATCGACGGCAATCGTCGTCATGAGTCGGTCCGTGCTGGAGCCTTGGGGAGCACCTCGTCGATGTAGGTAGCGATAGCCGTCATCGCCGCGTCGTAGTCGACGAGAGGTTCGAAGCCGACATCGGCGCGTGCCCTGCCGATCGGAACGCGGTGATTGGAGCCGATGAGATTGAGCGCTTCGTGCGTGATGTCCGGTCGCTGCTCGCGTCGCATGAGCCGGTAGCTGCACTCCATCAGGCTCGCCGCGATCGAGGCCACGAATCGGGGGATCGATTTGGGGCGGGGCGCGCCACACAGCTCAGCCAAGTCGGAGAAATAGCGTTTCCACGTCACGTCGAGGTCATCGCAGGCGTTGTAGGTGCGGCCGACCGTTGCTGGATTCGCAGCGATGCCTAGGAAGAGATCGACCAAGTTGTCGACGTAGATCAGTCCTGCGTTTTGTTTCCCGCCACCGACCAGACACGGCCCCCCTCCCCGCAGTTGAGCAACGGTCGAGTCGACCCACGGCGCGCTTCCGGGGCCGTAGACGTTGGCGGGCCGGATGATCGTCACGCGCAGACTCTGACTCGCTTCCAGTTCCTGTGCGACCCGCTCTTGCGCTTGTTTGCTGCGACTGTAGGGCCCCAGCGCTCGGCCGTGCGGATGCTCCTCGCTGCAGACGTCACGACCGATGGCGTCCCCGTACACGACCACGCTCGACGCGAGCAAGGCGCGGCCCCCATTGGCAGCGGTTGCCCGCAGGACATGGGCGGTGCCGTCGACGGTCACTCGTTGGTGAAGTTCCTCGGCTCCCCAGTCGCCGACGATCGCGGCGAGATGAACAACCGTGCGTGAGCCTTGTAGGGCTGCCTCGACGCTGGCCTGATCGGTGACATCACCTCGCGCGATTTCGACGCCTTGCGCCCACGCTCGCGGCACGGCCTCACCGGGCAAGACCAGCGCGCGCGGCGCATATCCTGCGGACACGAGGCGATCGATGATTCGCCGCCCGATAAACCCGGTCGCGCCGGTCACTACGATCGGCTCTTCGATTCTCGCCTCGACCATGAGCAGCAATCATGCGGCCGTCCCGGCTGGACAACAAGAGCCAGCATCGATAATTGATCGTTGTCCTGATGACCTACCGCGCACTTTTGTTCGATGTGATGGCGACGCTCGTCTACGAGCCCTTCTACGAAGTGGTGCCGGCGGCGCTGGGTATGACGCTCGAAGAACTATTGCCTCAGCTAAGGCGGAACGCGTGGGTGGATTTTGAACATGCGCGGACCGACGAGGAGACGTTTCTCTCTCGTTTTTTCGCCGACGGCAGAGCGTTTGATCACGCGGCCCTGAAGGCGTCCATGGTGAAGGCCTACGCGTGGCTCGACGGCATGGAGGAATTGCTCGCAGAGCTTCGGACCGCTGGGCAGGAGATGCATCTGCTCAGCAATTACCCCGAGTGGTATCAGCTCATCGAGGAAAAGCTCCGCATCTCCCGCTACGCACCGTGGACCTTCGTGTCCTGCCGCACAGGCGTGCGCAAACCGCATCCTGACGCCTATCTCGGTGCTGCTCGGCACTTTGGCGTCGAGCCGGAGGCCTTGCTGTTCATCGACGACCGCGAGGTGAATTGTCAGGGCGCGCGTGACGTCGGTATGGACGCCATCCTGTTTGAGGATGCGCCATCGCTACGCGCCAAGCTCCGCGCTCGCGGGGTGGTATCGGACTGAGCCCCTGCGGTCTTGAGCTGGCCGCGCGAGGGCCTAGTGCCGCGACAGCAGGTCGTCGATAAGCGCGGCGGGAAGTTCGCCCGTCCTTTGCAGCGCGCGCATGTGCAGGATCGGTTCGCCGCCCAGGTCGGCCGCGCTTCGCCCCGAAATCAACTCCGTGTACTTTTGGGGGTGGTAGCCATCCAATTGACCATTGGTTTTCGTCTCGAGTCGCGCGAGCAAATCGCTCAGGGCGTCGAGCGAGTTCATTTTCATGTACGGGCAGCTCGCGCAACCGCCGGCCGTCGAGCAGCCTTCTCCCGCGGCCACTCCGGGCACGATGGGAAGCTGTTCATCATCGCTTTGCGCGATGGCTTCGCTCGCCACCGGGAAGATGATTTCGGCTTCGACGTCGCCGCCGGTTTCAGACAGGATGTTTTGTACTTTTCGAACGATAGCGGTGATCATGCCCGCCTCGGTACCGAGCACAAAACGAAGCCGATGACTGCCAGCCTCGCGAGCGGCGCTCTCGACTCGCTCCGCGACGAAGGCCAGGATGTTGGCTGTTGAGCCCACCACTCCCCGACCGGAGTGCTGGGCGTCGAGGGCCAATCGAAACATCTCGCCAGGGACCTCCAGATGCGCGGTGATGAAAGCGCCTCGGTATTTATCGCGGACCGTCTCGACCACCTGCTGTCCAAACATGTGGTGGACGACACAGCTGCCCTGTTTGAAGTGATGGAATCGCGTCAACAAATCGCGAACGCTGTTGCGGTCATGCGCGGGATGGAGGGCGCGAACCGCGTCGTCGTCGAGTTCACATAGGCCCTCGAAGAGCTCGCGGATGTTCTCTCCCATGTACGTGTCTGGTCCGAACCACACCGAAATATCGGGAACCTGTGCTGCGGCCTGAAGGACCGTCTGAACCACGTTCGATGACGTGCAGGTAATCGTCGGGACCAGGTTGTGTGCTTGCGCTTTTACATCGAGACTGGTGTTGATGTAGATGACGTGGAGGGAGCGGGGGACCTGCGCGGCCTGTGTCAAGAAGGCTCCGTACTCGAGTTTCTTGGCTGATTCGGCAAGCGAGCAGCCGATTGGATCGGTCGTGACCCGGTAGACGGCGACGTCCTTGTGCCCGCTCGCATCGAGCATCGCCCGGACGTTTTCGCTCATGAAGTCGACCCCGAGGACGACGATCGAGCGCATCCCCGCTTCAGCCATTTCAATGGCCTCGTCCGCCATCTTGAGCGAGTCGGAGATTCTGACGTGCGGCCAATGGCAAGCGCTCAGCACCCCTTGGAGTTCGACATCCATATAAAAGTGGGCCACCACCCCCACGGCTTGTTTTTCGAGCTTGGCGTCCAGCGCGGCGGTCAGCTGAGGGTCGACGTCGAGAAATTGGGCCTGCGCCTCTGCAAAACTCCCGCGTGGCACCAGGGTCTCGGCCCGAATGACAAGGGAAGGGAAGGGGCCAGCGGGCTGATACATGGTTCGCCAGATGTTACTCGGCTTAGCGCGGGCGTCGAGAGTTGCCTGCGGAGGCCTAAGTCTCTCGCGCCAACGTCATGATTCCGGTAAATATGGACCTATGGGCCGATTTGCCTTCTTCCCAAACCGCCCCGCCGTGTGCCGTGGCGCCATTGTGACCAGCGTTGTAGGTTTCTGCTTGGCCGCTGCTGCGCCGGGTTGTCTGGACCGCCCGATCGAACCCGTGGAGCCGCGCACCACATCGACGATTGTCGAACGCTTGAAGCAGAGTTCGGTCGACAAGATCGACTTGCTTTTCGTGATCGACAATTCGCGGTCCATGGCGGACAAGCAACAGATTCTCGAGTCGGCCATTCCCGATCTGGTCGACCAACTCATCAACCCGAGGTGCTTCACCAAAGATGGGGTTCTCGCGGCTCAGCAACCGGACTCTCCGACGAAGGACTGTCCGGTTGACGACACGGCTCGCGAGTTTAAGCCCGTGCTGAACATTCACATTGGCGTGATTACTTCGAGTCTGGGGGGCCATGGCGGTGAATACTGTTCGACGAGTCCGGCGCTCGCGAGCTCCTTCAGCGAGACATGGGACGATGAGGCTCATTTGATCGACCGCCAAAAAGGCTCGACGGACAAGGTGCCCACTTATAACGACGGCACGGAGGACAAGAGCTTCCTCGTATGGGACCCGTCGGAGCAGGCGACACACTCGCCTCAAGGTGAGACCAACCTGGCTACCTTGACGGCCAATCTCAAGTCCATCGTCGTTGGCGCGGGTGAGGTCGGCTGCGGTTTCGAGGCGCCGCTCGAGGCTTGGTACCGCTTCTTGGTGGAGCCACATCCCCACGATTCGTCTGCGGTCGTGCCGGCCACGGGAATCGTTCTCGATGATCTGCCGGATGACGACGTCGTGCTCAAGCAGCGAGCCGATTTCCTGCGTCCCGACTCGCTCCTTGCGATCATCATGCTCACGGACGAAAACGACTGCTCGATCATCGATGCCGGTTCGGCCTATTTTGCGACGCTGATCGGTAATCTGATCCCCTTGCCACGAAAGGTTTGCGCGACCGATCCCAACAGCCCTTGCTGCAAGTCCTGCGCGGAGCCTCCGGGAGAAGGGTGCGAGGAGGAGGCAGACCATTGTTCCTCGACGGGCGTCGTGAAGGAGGACGGGAGTTGCGACAACAACCCAGGCTCGCCCGCATTCTGCAATCGCGTGCAGAAAGACGACGACCACCAAGATTTGCGTTGCTACGACCAGAAGAGACGATTCGGCATCGATTTTCTTCACCCCATCGACCGCTACGTGACGGGATTGACCAACCCGCAGGTGGCGGATCGTTTCGGCGAGTTGGTCCTCAATCCCATCTACACCGATCTTCAGCCTGAGGACGACAACAACGAAGTGCGTGACGACTCCTTGGTGTTCATTGCTGGCATCGTCGGCGTGCCTTGGCACGACATTGCCCGGCGCAACGCCAACGGGCAGCCCGATCTGCTCAATGGTTGCGTGGGCGCATGCCAAGACGATGATGGAGACGGCAAGCCGGACAATGACGTCGGCGGTTTTCAGGGCGCGGAAGAACTAGCGGACAACAAGACCTGGGACTTGATCTTGGGGGATCCGGGATGCGCGAACAACGTCAACTGCAAGCCTCAAGACCCCTTGATGCACGAGCAACCGGACCCGCGCTCGGGCACCCACCCCTTGACCGGCGACGTGATTGGCTTACCGCCTGCGAGCAACGCGATCAACGGCAACGAGTACAAGATGGGCGCGGTCAAGAACGACCTTCAGTACGCTTGCATTTTCCCCTTGGCCGCGCCGCGCATTTGCGATCCGGCTGATGATACGCCCGAAGGCAAGAGCCGCTGCCTCGACTGCTTTTCGGCGGATGACACGAACCCGTTATGCGCGGACTCGGACGATGATCTCATGAACGGCAACGACCACCTCAAGCAGATCAAGGCGAAGGCCTACCCGGGGTTACGCCTGCTCGAACTGCTCAAGCGGGTCGGGCCTCAAGCCATCGTGGGATCGATTTGCCCCAAGCAACAGGACAACGACGAAGCCGCTGACTTTGGCTATCGGCCTGCGATTGGATCGATCGTCGAGCGGCTGAAGCTGGTTCTTGGCGGACAGTGTTTGCCCCGCTCGCTCAAGCCCGACGCTGCAGGCCAGGTCGCCTGTCTGATCCTCGAAGGACGACCGGCGGGATGTGATTGCACGGCCCCGGCCCGACTGCCCGTCCACCCGGACCACAAGGTCGCCGAGAAGCTTGCAAGAGAGACCATGGGTATCGACGGAGCGTGTTTCTGCGAAATCGAGCAGACGCGGGACATCGATCTCGATGCGTGTCAGACGGTGGTTCAGGAGCCTGTGACCAACAAGGACAACCAGGCGGTGGATGGCTGGTGTTATATCGACGCCACGACCGTTCCGGCGACGGGCAACCGTGAGCTGGTCAAGAACTGCCCGGCTACACAGAAGCGGATCATTCGCTTTGTCGGTGAAGCGCAGGGCGCGACAGGGGCGACCTTGTTCATCACCTGTTCGGGAGAGTGACCGGCAGGTTTCCCCCATCGTTCTCCTGAGCGCTTGGCTCGATGACGGAGTGGAGGGGCGGTTGCTGACAGATCGGCGACCATTTGTTATATCGAGTCCGTGATGAGCCCTCCGCAGACATTTGAAGAGTTCTGGCCGTATTATGTTTCGCAGCACATGAACGCGACGTGTCGTCGTTTTCACTTTGTAGGCACGATGCTTTCAGCGCTCGTCTTGGTCGCGAGCCTCTGTCAGCCGTGGCTCTTGCTCGCGGTTGGTGTGCCCGGTTACGCTTTGGCTTGGGTCGGACACTTCGTGTTTGAAAAGAACCGCCCAGCATCTTGGTTTTCGCTGAAATTCGCTGCCTGGTCTTTTCGGGGCGATATGCGGATGTTCGGTCGCATGCTGTTGGGACGCATGGACGAAGAGCTCGAGCGCGCCACCCCGTGAGCGCTTTGCAGCGCGAGGCGCTCCGAGCTGTCCTCGAGGCGTACGAGCTGCGGCAAATGCCGGCTCTTCCCGGCCGCCGCAATGACCAGCCGGCTGGCGTATTGGTGCCCATTTATTGGGATCCGGATCCGGTATGTGTCCTGACCTTGCGACAGCCTCATATGCGCGCACATGCTGGGGAGGTCTGCTTTCCCGGTGGCCGGCCTGAGCAGACGGATGGCGCGCTCCTCGAGACGGCGCTTCGTGAGGCCCGCGAGGAAATCGGCTTGCAACGCGCGGAGGTGCTTGGCGCCCTGTCGAGCATACCGCTCTACACGTCAGATTACCGGCTGTTCCCCTTCGTGGCCTCGATTGAAAACCAGACGTTTTGCCCCCAACAATCGGAGGTTGCCCGGGTGCTGCGCGGCGACATCATCGGCCTGCTCGAGCAAGAGCACATCGATGGCATCGAGTGGAGCCATCGCGATGTGCTCTCTCTCTCTCCGGTCTTCGTGATCGATGACAGCGTCTGTTATGGCGCGACGGCGTACGTCTTGTACGAGCTGCTCATGGTGATGGCACCATTGCTCGACCGGGCCCTGCCGTCGCTGCGACCTGGACGCTTCACGTGGCAGGACGTCTTGCCAGCGTCATTCACGGGTTGAGCCGCAGGCGGCATCACAAACGAAATGAGCGGCGACACCCGAACAGGCGCCGCCGCTACTCTCTCACCGAAATGAGACCCTAAAAGGCTAGGAGAACCTCCTGTAAGTGTTGGACATGATCGATCATCGTTGCCTTTCCTCCTCCGGGTGCTTTGCCGGCGCCCATTGACCGGCGCGCGTGCCGGCACGGTTCTGGGCGTTCGATGGGTGGGGGACGAACAGCGACGCGCTGCAGCTTGCGACGACGTTCGCCCCGCGATGCGAGTTGGCAGCAGAGCCCCGAAACCTGCTCAATGCGCGCATGAATCAGGTTGTCTCGGAACACGGACCAGTCCGGGGTTTCCACCCTCTGCTGCCTCACAATTCGAGCATACAACGAGAGTTTATACTGCGCACGTTTCCAGCACTGTTTTGCCGTCACGCATACGGATGGTCAGGTACGGTCACGTGTTATCAGCTATTTAGGCATCAACTGTCAGATGATGCCTGCTCGGCTTTGGCGGCGATACTCGACCTCATCACGCCTTAGCGAAAAGGACTTCCTGCGGAGGCGTCCTCGGCTCTCGCCCCGATCCCCGCAGCACGACGAGCTTCGTGAACGCGGACGAAGTGTTCGGCATCGGCCATGGCCGCTTCCATCTCGGCGAATGGTTCATGCCCCCGGTGGATTTCGTCATCTCGCCGTGCAAGCCAGTGAAAACCGCCGCGTGTCGCATGTCCGTTGCCGTGCCACTCGACGCGTAAGGACCACCCCTGTTGCAACGCTCGGTAGTCGCCATCGTGTTCGTCGCGCGTCCACGCGCTGATGCTCGGATGAGGATGTCCCATAACGGCGCGAAGTTTGTCATAAGCAGGCCGACTTGAACAGCACCTTTGGGCCTATTCTGCGGCGGCGTGGGTCACATCGAGCGACGAGTCGACGGGCCCTCCGCTTGGATCGTCATCCATACCCATGAGCTGGCTCAGCGTCCGCTTGAGGTCTTCGAGGATGAGATAGACACACGGGACCAACAACAAGATGACGAAGGTCGCGAAAAGTACGCCGAAGCCGAGGCTCAAGGCCATCGGGATCAAGAAGCGTGCTTGCATCGACTTCTCGATGATCATCGGGACCAAGCCCAGGAAGGTGGTGAGCGACGTGAGGATGATCGGCCGGAATCGGCGTGCTGCGCCGGCGATCACCGCGTCTTCAACGGACATGCCCTGGGCTCGGAACTGATTCGTCGCGCTGATGAGGACCAAGGAGTCGTTGATCACCACGCCGCTCAGCGCGACGAATCCCATCGCGCTCAGCATGCTCAGATCGTAACCCATCAAGAGGTGCCCACCGAGCGCCCCGACCAAGCCAAAGGGGATGGCGAACATGATGATCAGGGGCTGCGAGTAGCTCCGGAATGGGATCGCCATCAGAGCGAAGATGGCGATAAGCGCCATCATGTATCCCCTCACCATGTACATCATCGACTCGTTTTGTTCTTTCTGTTGTCCTGACATTTCGTACCGCAATCCCGGGTAGCGGCTCACGAGTTCGGACATGAATCCAGGCGAGGCTGGATCGGTAGAGGTCAGTTCTGAAACCACTCGGTTGGCGTTAGTGACGAGCTCTTCCACGTCTGCTTTGACGGTGATCTCACGGTGGCCGTCGGCTCGTTTGATTTGGGTATAGGCTCGTCCGCGAGTGACGCTCGCCGCCTGCGCCAAGGGAATTTCGCCGCCGTCGCGGGTGCGGATCAAGAGCTCCTCGACATCGTGAAGGCTGCTCCGTTCTGAGCGGGGGAGTCGAACGTACACCCGCACTTCGTCACGCCCCCGTTGCTGCCGGGATGCTTCGGATCCGAAAAACGCGCTGCGGACTTGTCGTGCCAGCTCCACCTCTGTGATCCCGAGCGACCGAGCTTCGGGTTTGAGTCGAAAGTCGAGCTGCTCCTTGCCGAGGGAGACGCCGTCGTCGATGTCTTTGACGCCACGGAAGGTGCGGAGTTTTGTCGAGAGCTCGGTCGCGGCCTCTTCTAGCGCCGTCACGTCGTTGTGGCTGAGACGGAAACTGATCGGCGCACTACCCGTGGCGCCCGCGGTGAACGTGAACTTGAGACTGTCGGCCCCCGGAATGTCGCCGATCTTCTTTCGCCACTGTTGTGCGAACTGTTGCGCGCTGATCTTTCGGGCATCGCTCTCGACCATGAACACCGCGACTTCGGTGATGTGGCTGCCGGACTGAGAGGCTCGTTTGTCGTGTCCGACCCCTCCGAAGTTGGCGCCGCCCACTTGGGAGAACATGCCCCGGCTCAGTTTTTCTTCTCCCCCGTTTTCACTCATCACGCCATCGGCCGCGCGAACGATTCGGTTCATGTACGTTTTCGTCTCGGCGACCGGCGTGCCGTACGGCATCTTCAGCTGAGCAAAGACGACATCGAGCTGGATCTTGGGCATGAAGGTGAAGTCGATGCGGCCCCCCGCGACGAAACCGATGCTCAGGGTGAGGACCATCAGCCCGGCGGAGACGGCGACGTAGCGAAAACGCATGAGCCGCCGTATGGCCGGTGCGAATTGCCCGGTGATAAAGTTCTCCACGGCTCCCGAAAAACGTGCCTGGCCGCGGGCGATGGCGCCGAAGGGCCCCATGCGCTCGCCAAAGATTGTGCAAATCAGTTTGCGAAGGAACCTTGCGATCGGGTTTTCGTGGCTGAGGTGAGCGGGCAGGACGAGCAAGCTCTCTATGAGCGACACCAAGAGCACGGTGATGACCACCACGGGAATTTGATAGAAGAACTTCCCCATGATGCCGGGAATGAACAACAGCGGACTGAAGGCCACCACGGTCGTGAGCACACTGAAGATCACCGGTGCGGCCACCTCCTTTGTCCCTCGAATGGCCGCCTGGGCCGGCGAGTACCCTTCGCACTTGGCTTTGTAGACGGCCTCGCCGACGACGATGGCATCATCCACCACGATCCCGAGCGTCACGATGAAGGCGAAGAGGGAGATCATGTTGAGCGAGACGTTCCATCCCGGCAAGAACAGGAAGGCCCCCAAGAAGGAGATCGGGATCCCCATCGTTACCCAGAAGGCGAGACGGATCTCCAGGAAGAGGCCAAGCGTCAGCAGGACCAGGGTGAGGCCGAGCTGGGCGTTGCGCTTCAAGAGATCGATGCGCCCGCGATACATCTCCGAACGGTCATTCCATACCGAGAAGTGGACACCTGGGGGGAGATCTTTCTCGTGTGTCTCCAGGTACTCCTGGACAGCATTCGATACCGTGATGGGGGTCTCGTCCCCGACACGAAAGAGGCGGACCATGGCGGCGGGGTGGCCGTTGAAATAGGCGGCGCGGTCGGTCTCTTGGAAACCGTCATTCACTTGGGCGACGTCGCTGAGCTTGAGCTCGGTGCCGTTCGGCAGGCTCAACAGTACGATGTTCTCGAATTCTGCACCGAAGTCGCGCCGTTCGGTGGTTCGCAGCAAGATCTCGCCCCGCGCGGTTTTCACGGCACCAGCAGGGAGCTCGACGTTGGCTGCGCGAATGGCTTGTGCGATTTGGTCGAGGGTCAGGTTGTGGGCGCGCAGCTTCTCCCGTGGCACGGACACGCTGATTTCGTAGGCGCGCACGCCAGCGAGTTCGACGGCGGTGATGCGTGAGTCTTGGAGGAGATTGTCGCGGGTTTGCTCGGCCAGCGCGCGCAGGGCACGCTCGCTGGCTTTGCCGTAGATCACCAAGGACACAACTTGGTTGCGGAACTGAACGATGCTCGTCGTGGGCCGTTCTGCATCTTGCGGAAAGGAGGTGATCCGATCGATGGCGCTCTTGGTGTCCGCGAGAACGCGATCTTGATCGGCCCCGAGGAGGAGGGAGATGATAATGTTGGCGAAGCCCTCGTTGCTCGTGGAGCTGACCTCCTTGACTCCGTCGATACCGCGCACGGCTTCTTCGACCGCTTTGGTCACGCCCCGTTCGACTTCGCCAGGACTCGCGCCGGGGTAGGGAACCGTGACGCTGATCACGTCGAGGGCAAACTCCGGAAACACCTCCTGTCGAAGCTGCCTCATGAACACCAAGCCGCCGAAGATGAGAACCAACATCAGGAGGTTCGATGCCACGCTGTTGCGGGCCATCCAGGCGAGCGGGCCGCTGGCGGGTAACTCGTTGTTGTCTTGGCTGGCCGGTGAGTCGCCAGAGGGGGAGTGCGAGGGGTTCATCTAGAGACCTCGCCTCGAGGTCGTCGTCGCGGGCGCCGGGCTGATGACGCGCAGTTTCATTCCGCTGACTGCGCTGCCGAGTCGGGACACGATGACCCGATCGCCTGTGGCCAGGGAGCCGCGAATGATCGTGATCTGACTCGTGCTCCAGACCACGCGAACGGATTTGACCGTGAGTTCATTCTTGGCGTTCAAGAGCCACACGGTGTTGTCGCTGCGCAGAGCTCGGCGGGGGATCTCGACGACCTGCTCGAGCAGTTTGCCCTCGATTTCCACGTGAACGAACGAGCCTAGAAGAAGGGGGAGGGTGCTCGTTGTCGGGCTGCCGGCGTCCATCTCGTCAGACCGCTTCGCGAGGCTGCTTTCCGCGGCGGTCTTGGGCTTCAGGCCAAAGGGGTCCTGTACTTCGACGACCAAACGAGCCATTCGCCCTGCGGGATCCAGATCGCCGAGCAGTCGAATGACGCGCCCGTCACGCTCGATTCGACCTTGGCCGGTATCGATCCAGATGCGCGCGTGCGAGCCGAGCGTGTCGCCTTGGGGTAGCTTGACGTACGGGAGCTTGTCGATGGGGATGGATACTTGCACCCAGAAGGCGTCGGTACCCACCAAGGTGGCGATCTGCGATTGCGGGCCGACGAGTTGCCCCAGATCGACACGCTCCGTTTGGACGAAGGCGTTGAATGGCGCAATGAGAGTGGTTCGGCTCAGGCTGAGTTGCGCACGCTGCACGGATGACTCGGCAGATTGAAGCGCAACCTTTGCGCTCTTGAGGTGTTGTTCTCGCAGCGCCAGGGGTGGCTTTTCGTCCGCTTTCTTGGCAGCTTTCTCGTCGCTTTGCTTCTCGGGGGGAGCAGGTTTGGGGCGCCCCATGGCTTTTCGTCGAGACTGAAACAGCGACCACTCCTTCTCTGCGATTTGTTTGCGGCCGCGTTCGATCTCCAGGTTGAGGCGCTGCGCTTCGACTTGAGCTCTTTGTTGCCGAAGCGCGAGCGCGTAGTCCCGTGCGTCGATCCGCACCAGGGATTGGCCGGCGCGAACGGTCCCGCCGGGAACGAGCGCTGCGTCGTGCCACACGATGCGTCCGCCTACCTCCGGTTGTAAGACCACCTGGCGAGCAGCTTGTACGCTGCCATGCAGTTCGAGCTGCAACGCGCGCGTTCCCACTTGAAGTGTGTGTACTTCCACCACGGGAAGGATCGCGGCTTCAGGCTCTTTGGCAGGTTTGGTCTTGGTCTTGATGAGCGTCGCGGCGCCACCGATCCCGATGGCCAACAGCACCAAGCTCAACAGAGCGGCGAGCCAACGAGGCATGTCCTTTTGTTCGACCCTGCTGTGGCTCATGAGCCGCGTTCCTTTGAGGCCTTGGTGGCCGTCGTCTTCGATTTGTCGTTTGGATGACGGGGTTTTTTCATTTTGCGCGTCCAGGTCCCCCCCAAGGCGCGATACAGCTGTACGCGCTGTGACAGTAGTTGCCTCTTGGCACCAAGTAGATTCTGCTCAGCTTGTTGGAGCGAGCGAAGCGCCGTGAGCGTAGGTAGGAAACTCGGCGCGACACCGGCACTAAACTGGCGCTCTGCTGCTTGGACGGTTTGCTCCGCCGTTGCGACTTGGGCTTCCAGTTGACCGATGTACTTTCGCTGTTGTCGTTCGCGGATCAGTGTGGATTCGACCTCGAGAAGCGCATTGAGCAGGGCTTGGCCGTAGGCATTCAAGCTCTCCTCGACCACGGCTTTCGTTCGCGCGTGCTCGGCTGCGCGACGTCCGCCGTCCCATAGGGGGGCGGTGATGTTACCGACGAAGTTCCACACGAAGGAGTCGAAGAAGTCCGCGAGTTGGCTTGTGCTGAAGCCAAGACTGCCACTCAAGCCCAAGGTCGGAAAGCGAGCGGCGAGGGCCTGAGCGACCCGGTAATCGGCGGCGACGACGCGGCGTCGTGCGGCTCGCAGATCGGGT
>JAPYTK010000011.1:0-367 GCA_029941785.1 Polyangiaceae bacterium
GATGTCCGCGAGACCTTCCCACTCGCGGCCTGCTTGCGCTACATTCCCGTCGCTCATGAGCGACGAAATTAAAAAGGCCCAATCGGACAGCGAAACCGCCGACGAGGAGTCGGCCACCAGCGAAAGCGAAACGGCTCCCGAAGACTCCTCCTCGGAGGAGTCCGCCCCTAACGACGAAGAAGAAGAGGCGGAAGACGGCGACGACGAAGAAGAAGAGGCGAAAGACGACGACCCGGACGACGCCGACTCGAAAGACGAAGCTGCCGCAGCGGCGAACAGTGCGCCCGCCAGCTCACCTCGGATCGGCTCGCCCGCCGCCAGCCGCAAACGCGCTGCCGGCCGACGCAGGCGCGGCAACAAGCAGGGC
>JAPYTK010000011.1:377-56032 GCA_029941785.1 Polyangiaceae bacterium
GGGCTCGCCGACGCGAAACATCATGCTGTTCGTCCTGGTCATCGTGGCCACCGCCGCCACCTTCGGAGTGATCGGCAACAGCGTGAACCGAAGCAGTAGCAACAAGCCGAAATGGAAGATTGGGCAAACGGCCGAGATTTCGCTCACCGTCGTGACGCCAGACCATCGTGATCTGCAATGCGCCATGGCCGACGAGGTCAAGGGGCTTCGGTGCCTCTACGAGAGCGAGAACAAGACGAACACAAAGGTGACGGACAAGAGCAGCCGAACCAATGGCAAACTCCTGCAACCTTTCACCACGACCAACGGGGCGGCGCAGCTCATGGCGGCCGGCCTTTGGGTGCAGCCCGCGCTCAAAGCAAAGCTCGACAAGGAAAACCCCAAACTGCCCAGCCCGCGCTTCAGCGTCAAATGCAAGTACAAGGTCCTTGGCCTCGCAAAGAAAGCGCGCGTGCGGTGGAAGGCGGGCGGCCCCTGGTACAACGGCCACAAGTGGTATGTGGGCGAGCTCTCCAATTGCAAGATGGAGTAGGAAGTCCCTGAAAACATGGCGCGACGGCCTGAGTTTTTTTCCGGGAACACGCTGTATCCCATCATCGCGATCCTCGTCGCGCTCAGCGCGCTATTCGGCTTGGTCGTGTTGCCCCGACTGTCGCCGCCAGGTGGCGACATGTTGCGCCAGCCCGCCCCGGATTTCTCGCTGCCGATCGCCGCGAATGGCGATGAGGGCGCACGGCTCAAGCTCTCCGAGCAACAGGGGAAAATCGTGGTGCTCGACTTTTGGGCAACCTGGTGTGGCCCCTGCGCTGTGCAAGCCCCCATCTTGGACCGCATCGCGCGTAAGTTTCCCGACGAAGTGGTGGTGCTGGGAGTCAACGTCGGCGAACGTCCGTCACGGGCAAGCGCGTACGCCAAGCGCAAAGGGCTCAGTTATCCCATCCTGAGTGATCCCCGAGGTCAAGTGCAGGCGCTGTACGGCGCCACTTCGCTTCCAACGGTAGTTCTCATCGACCAAAAAGGCGTGATGACCGCCTTTGTCCGTGGGCTGGTAAGCCAAAACAAGCTCGAACGGGCCATCCGGGGCCACTTGTAATTGGCGGGCCCGCCGCGGGCGGCTTGCACGGCGGCGACGCACAAGACGCGCCAGGAGTTGCGCGAGACCCCGCGATACGCGGTATGCTGGCGTCGGCCGCCTTGCAAATCTCGTCAAAAATCACCTTGTCCATTTCGTTGGTGGTCGCGCTCGCCGGCGCGATAGCCACCGGAGCGGCGCTCGAGGGCCAAGCCAATGAACAACGCATGGCGTTCACGCGGACCAATACCGAGGCGCTCGATTTGCTCGCTCTGTCCGTCGCCCCCGCTGTCGCTGCCGGCCACCATTACGAGGTTCAGGCGACTGTCGACAACATGGTGACGTTCAAGGAGCGTTTTGAAGGGATCGACGATTTCGAGGTCATCGACACGAATGGCCGCATCGTGGCGGCCCACGATCCCAGGCGCTTCGGCGAGGTGCTCACCGACACCAAAACCCGTGCGCAACTACGAGAGCCGATGTCGACAACCGAGCGCACCGCCCAGCACTTGGTCGTGACCCTGCCCATTCGCCTCGAACACCCAATTGGCATGTTGCGCGCGCATATCGGTCTGAATCGGTTCAACGCATCGGTCCGGCGCCAACAATCCGGCGCGGCCCTCCTTCTGGCCATCACCATGCTCCTCATCGGCGTGTCGCTTCACTTTCTTCACGGCAGGCTCGTCGGCAAACGCCTGAGCGCACTCGCCCAAACCGCTGTCACGTTCGGGAAAGGTACGCTCGCCACCCGCGCCGACATCACCGGCAGCGACGAGATCAGCGAGCTTGCCGGCTCCTTCAACAAGATGGCGAGTGAACTCGAGATCTATACGCATGATCTGGAACACCTCGTCACAGAACGCACCGCCCAACTCGAGGAGGCAAACGTCGAACTCGAGCGCCTCGCCACGACCGACCAGCTCACCGGACTGTGCAACCGGCGGCACTTCGACCAGAGTGCACGCCGGGCCATCGAAGTCGCGCAGCGCAACGATCGTCCGCTGAGCGTGGTCCTCATCGATACCGACCGCTTCAAGTCGATCAACGACCGCTTCGGTCACCCCGCCGGCGACATCATTCTCCGGGATGTCGCGCGGGTCCTCACCGAAAACGCCCGCAAAGCCGACCTCGTCGCCCGCATCGGCGGAGAGGAGTTCGCCGTTCTGATGCCAGAGGCCAGCGAAAAGCTCGCCGCCCAAGGTGCGGAACGAATGCGCCGCGCGCTACAGGATGCCAAGCACCCAGACGCCCCGGATCTGGGGGACGAGCCGGTCACCGCGAGTTTCGGCGTCGCCGCCCTCGACGACTCGCTCAACAGCCTCGACCAACTACTGTTTGCCTCGGACAGCGCGATGTACAAGTCGAAAACAGACGGCCGCAACCGGGTCACGGTCGCTAGCGCCATCGAGGGGTCCGCATGAAACCGTGGTGGCTCATCGCCTCGCTCAGCTGCGCGTTGTCGCTCGGCTGCAGCCCCGAGCGGACAACGTCTTCCGCACAAGTGCACCCGACTGACCGGCTACCGGTCGATGGCCTTTCACCGTCCCCTCTTCGTTTCGGCTCCACGGCGTTGTTGGGCAGCACGGCGGACCGGCGCGCCGCCCCCTTGGTCAACTACCTCGCGAAGAAACACCGCATCCCGACGACCGTGGTCGCCGCGGCGGACTACAGCGATCTGCTGCGTCTGTTCCGGGACAAGAAGCTCGACATGGTGATGCTCTCGGCGATGAACTGCGTCAAATTGAGCAAGAAGCCGCCGCCCATCACGATCGCCACGAGCACCCGGAAAGGCTCGCCGACCTACCTCGGTTACCTCGTGACACTCAAAGAAGCCAAGCTCAACACCATCGATTCGCTGGAAAACAAACGCATCGCTTGGGTTAGCCCCAACAGCACCTCAGGTTACCTTTTCCCGCGCGCACTTTTGCGCCACTTCAACCACGATCCCGACACCTTCTTCGCCCCGAATCCGCGCTTCGGAAAAACACACCGCGCCACCCTCGAGCTGCTCGTCAACGGCGAAGTCGATGTAGCTGCAACCGCCGGCTCCTTCGTGGATCCCGGGCCGCAGCGCCTGGTGCCTGACGATGTCGAGACGACAGTGGTAGCCAAGACGGCCCGGATCCCGTTCGACTGCGTGGTCCTTCGGCCCGAGCTTCAACGAGATCTGGGACGAAAAATCAGCGACGCCCTGCTGGCATTGAACGCCGACCACGCCACCCGCGAGAAGCTCGCGAATACCTTGGGCATCAACGGTTTTGTTCCCTACGACGCGGACCGCTACCGCGACGTGGAGAAACTGCTCGAAACGAAGACCAGCAAGCCGACGCCCTCCAAGTAGGCCCCGGACAGGGTCGGCGCTCGCCGCGAAACACCGCCCTAACGGTCAATTTCAGGCGCCACGACATCGAGGCTCGCGATGAGCGCCACGAGATCGGCGACGAACAAGCCCGGGCTCTTGGGCTCGACGATCCCCATCGCCGTGAAGCTACCGGTGCGAAAACGCACTCGATACGGCTCTTGGCCGCCGCGACCGATGACGTAACAACCCATGTCGCCGCGCGCACTCTCGACGCGCACGTAGGCTTCCCCGGTGGGCTTCATCTTGCGCGGCAGCTTGCCCATGATGTCGTCTTCGGGGTGCTCGTCGATCTTGTCCAAGGCTTGGCGAAGGATCTTGCTCGACTCGCGGCACTCCTGGCAGCGCAGCCAGAAACGATCCCAGCAGTCCCCGACGGTGCCGACGAGGCCCTGACCGACCGGAATGTCGAAGTCCAGCTCCGGGTACACCGAGTACTCGTCCTCTTTCCGCAAATCCCACGCGACACCGGAGGCGCGGAGATTGGGCCCGACCAGGCCCCAGTCCTTCGCCTCCTCGGCACTGATCACCGCGACGTCTGCGAGACGCTTCACGTAGATGGTGTTGTTCGTGATGAGACGGTCGAACTCTTCCATGGCGGGATCGAACGTTTCGAGGAAAGCGAAAACCTTGTCCCGCCATCCCTTCGGCATGTCGAAGCTGACGCCGCCAATCCGGTGGTAATTGAATGTCAATCGAGCACCGCACAGCTCCTCGATCAAGTCGTTGATGTACTCGCGCTCGCGAAGGGCCCATGGGAACGGGGTGATGGCGCCGATATCCATGGCCATGGCCCCAAGAGCGACCATGTGGCTCGAGATACGGTTGAGCTCGCAGGAGATGACGCGCAAGTACTGCGCGCGCTTCGGGACCTCGATGTCCATGAGCTTCTCGCATGCGCTGGCCCAGCACTCGTTCGCGAACATCGCCGCGACGTAATCCACGCGATCCGTGTACGGCATGTAGCCCTGGTAGGTGCAGCGCTCGCCGATCTTCTCGATCGAGCGATGCAGGTAGCCGACGTCAGGCGTCGCCTTGCGAATGATCTCGCCGTCGCTTTGGATGATGAAGCGCAGCACGCCGTGGGTGGACGGGTGGTGCGGCCCCATGTTGAGGGTCATCTCCTCATCCATCTCATTGGCAAAAACGACCTCGCTCATACCTCCTCCTCCACCGCCGTAGCGGTCTCTGCGTCCGCGACGCCCTCCGCCTCGCCCTCCTCAGCAGCCCCGTCCTTGTCCGGCAAGGAGATCGAGAATAGCTCGATCGGATTCGGTCGAATCGTTGGGATGCCGTGATAGTCGTCGGCCTCTTCGTAGTCTTTGCGCATGGGGTGACCTTCCCAGTCCTCGGGCAACAACAGCCGCCTGAGATCGGGATGCCCGTCAAAGAGCACGCCGAGCAGGTCGAAGCACTCGCGCTCCTGCCAGTTGGCCGCGGACCACACGTCCGTCAACGTTGGGATGACCGGGTCTTCGCGATCGAGAAAAGCCTTGAGGACGATGCGGTGCTTCTTTGCGTAGGAGTAGACGTGATAGACGACCTGGATTTGGTCGTCGTCGGGAAAATCAGTCCCCGTCACGCACTCGAGGTAGTCGCAATGGAGGGCGGGATCACTCTTCAGCAAGGTGCCCACGTCTTCGATACGAAAAGGCTCCACCTGACACCACGGGTCCTTGTCACCCTCGCTGCCATCGTTGAAGTTGAACACGACCTCGTCGCCGAATTCGCCTTGAAGCTTGTTGAAGATATCCGCTGGAGTCATCCGCTCTCTCTCTGCAGTTTCAGAAGGTGCGACCTTCACGCTCGTATCAATGCCGCTCGTATCAATGCCCCGATGGCCAAACCGTTTTTCTCGTTAGGGCGTGCCTCTACTCCGCTGCGCCAACGTTCGGCGTGGTGCCCACACCATAGCGATGCTGCAAATACCGCTCGTTGCGGATCTGGTCTTGAATCTTGAGTAGGCCCTCGAGCAAAGCCTCGGGTCGTGGCGGACATCCAGGCACGTAGACGTCGACGGGGATAATCTGGTCGACACCTTTGCAAACCGAATAGGCATATTGAAACAGACCGCCGCAATTGGAGCAGCTGCCCATGGAGATCACGTAACGGGGTTCGGACATCTGGTCGTACAGACGCTTCACCCGCAGAGCCATCTTGTAAGTGAGCGTCCCTGCGATGATGAACAGATCGCTCGATCGCGGACTGGGACGCGGTGCAGCGCCGAAACGCTCGAGATCACCACGGGGACCACCGGTTTGCATCAGCTCGATGGCGCAACAAGCCAAGCCGAAAAGCATGTACCAAATGCTGTTGGCGCGGCCCCAGTTGATCAACCAGTTGATGGCATCGTCGACACGGGTGGTGATGACGCTACCGCCGTCATCGAGGTACTTGGCATCGTACCCCGGTGCTGGCGCCATCATGTTGAGCTTCGAGGGGTCCATGGTCGGTTCCTTAGGCAGCTTCCAAGTCGTCGTCCGCAGCATCTTGGCCCGGAGCTTTCACGCGCGAGGTCACATCTTGTACGCCGCGCGGATCGCCCTTGATCCCGCGAATCCAATCGAGATCACCCTTGACCCAAACGTACGCGAGACCAACGAGCAGAATCGCGACGAAGAGAAAGATCTCGACGAAAGCGTAAAGGCCCATGCCCTGCTCGACCCAACGCCGGAACACGCGCGCCACCGGATAGATGAAGGCGATCTCGACGTCGAAGATGATGAAGATGAGCGCGATGATGTAAAATCGCGGGTTGAAGTTGAACCAAGCGGGTCCGACCGGCGCCTCGCCGCACTCGTAGGTCTCCCGTTTTTCGGGATACATGTTGTCCGGGCGGATCAGCCTGCCCGCGAGCATGGAGACGAGCACGAAACCACCGGCGACGAGAAAAAAAGCCGCCACGCTCGCGTACGCCATCAACATATCGATAATCCTAGAGTTTGGGGTCTGGCCCGATGGCCTCCCGAGGGTCGTCTCTACCCTCTCGTCAGCCTGCCGTAAAGGGAGCTAGGCACCCCAATAGGTTACGTCCAAAGCCGGCTCAGGTCAATTTGGACGGCTCGAACCAGACCGCGTCCGTTCGCGGGTTTCTTCGGGCTCTGGCGGGCCAGCTTTATGCTGGCGGCGCGTGGGTCATTCCGCGTCCAGAGAAGGGCTCCGATACGATGCACGATTCAACCAGCCAACCGCCTTCCATGACCGCCCGCTGGGCTCAGGTCCGAAACCCGCTGTGGACAGCGGCCGCCTTGGTGATCGTCGTCGCGGGACTGAAGGAAGCCCAGAGCATCCTGCTCCCCATCATCATCTCCATCACGCTCGCCATCATCTGCTCTCCCGCCGTAAACTGGCTCGAGCGGCGGCGCGTGCCGACCGTCATCGCCGTGCTGCTGGTGGTCGCTGGGCTCATGGCCCTCTTGACGGGCGTGGGGGCGCTGGTCGGCAGCTCCGCGAGCGACTTTCGAGAGGCGATCCCGACCTATCAGAAGCGCATCGTGAGCATGGTCAACGGCGTGTTCAGCTGGGCGCAAGCCCGTGGCTTGCCAGTGGACCACACCCGACTTTTGGAGGTGATCGAGCCGGGTGCCGCGGCGTCCAAGGCAATGGGTTTCGTCGGCAGCTCGGTCAACGCCCTTGCAGCTGCGCTCTCCAACACGATCCTCGTGGTGCTCACGATGATTCTGATCTTGATGGAGGGCGCCACCGTCCCCGGAAAACTGAGAGCGATATCCGGCCACCCAGAAGCGGACATCAGTCACTTCCAACGCATCGCTTCCGACGTGCAGAGTTATCTGTTCATCAAGACGATTCTTGGCATCGGTACCGGCGCCCTCATCGCCGCGTGGGCGGCTATCCTCGGAGTCGACTTCCCCTTGCTGTGGGGGCTCATCGCCTTCTTGCTGAACTACATTCCGAACATTGGATCCATCCTCGCGGCCATTCCGGCCTGCCTGCTCGCGCTCATCCAGCTCGGACCAGGATCGGCCTTGGCCTTGGGTGCCGGCTACGTCGCGGTCAACATGGTGCTGGGCAACGTGATCGAGCCGATGTGGATGGGGCGCAAGCTCGGCTTGTCGACGGTCGTCGTCTTCCTCAGTTTGGTCGTGTGGGGATGGATCTGGGGCCCGGCCGGGATGCTTCTCAGCGTCCCGCTCACGATGATCATCAAGATCATGCTCGAGGACAGCCCGGATTATCATGTCGTGGCCCTGTTGCTCGATACCGGTGAGGCCGATCCACCATCCACCAGGCGCTCTCAGGTCGAGGTATCTGACCCCACGACCGAGCGAGGCACATCCCCTTCTCAACCTCCTCGGTCCGCCGCCGCTGCCGCATCCGGAGACGACGGCGAATCACCCGACGAGGCGGATAAAGAATGATCCATTTGTGGGTACTCGTTCGACCACCTGGCCGATCTTAACAACAGTCATATCATCCAGTTACAAGTGTCCCACCTAAACCGACAGTGTGGCACAGTTCATGCTGTTCTTACTCGGCATGATCGGCCGACCCTTCCTGCTCGCATTCGGTGCTCCCTTGGCGGTAGCTATCGCCCTGAGCGCCTGCGGGGCGCTCAACACCGCGCAAGACGACCAGTTCGAGAATGAAGCTGACCCCTGCCAAAGCTGCCAACGAAGCCTGACCGACTGCAGCTCCCGCGCGACGACGGACGCGCACTTTGTTGCCTGCCGGGACGAGTACCTCGGCTGCCAACAGGGGGCCGGTCTCGGTGTTGGCGCGTGCACCAACCCCGACGATGATTTGGCCTGCAAGCTCTGCGAGGAGCGCTATGACCTGTGCTCGCAAACCGAAAATCCCGAGCTTTGCGGCGGACAATTCGACGGCTGCAAGGCACGGTTGATCCGAAACGAAGAAGCCCGCGGGGTGTGCGGCACCCTGGTCGAGCCGCCCGTGGATCCAGAGGGCTGCACGCTATGCAAAACCAATTACGCAAGCTGCATGTCGGATGCGACCGGCGGCAACACCGCGCAGCTCTGCTCGACGCTCTTCATGGAGTGCGGCTTGACCGTCGGCATTACCGCCGAAGAGTGCCCTCTGCCAGCCGCAGAGGAAGCGTGCGCGCTTTGCGTCACCGAATACGACACGTGCGTAGCGGCGGGTGATTCCGACATCTGCGCAGCGAACTTCCTCGCCTGCTCGACGAAGCTCGCCGCCGAGGTGAGCTGCGACTTGCCCGATGACGGCAACGGCGGCGCAGGCGGCGCAGGCGGCGCAGGCGGTTCGGCGCCCACCGATTGCGCGCACGACACCTGTGAAATCGGCGACGCGCTCGAAGCCTCCTGTAACGCGTGCACGACGGCCGTGTGCGACGTGGACCCGTATTGCTGCACCACGGAGTGGGACAGCCAATGCACCGACTGGGCCGAAAAACTCAACGACTGCGATTGCCCCCAGTGATGGTCACCACGATGCTCCTACGCCAGCTGCTTCCGTCCTCGCTCTCGCCGCGCTCGATACCGTGGTTGTCGCTCACATTGGGCCTGTTGGCCGGCGCGAGCGGTTGCACCCGGTCGGGCGAGACGTCCGCCGCGGCGATGTGTGAACCGGCCACCTACGTGTTCTGCCGCTGCGCTGACAGCTCTGCTGGAACGAAACGCTGCAACGACGAGGGCTCGGGCTTCAGCGAATGCGACTCATGCGAAGGCAACGCCAGCGACAACAATCACGGGTCCAAGCCTGGCTCTGGGGTGGGCGCCCCTGGTGACGGTTCGGGCGCGGGCTCTCCCAGCGACGGTTCGGGCGCGGGCTCTCCCAGCGACGGATCGGGCGCAGGCTCTCCCAGCGGCGGATCGGGCGCAGGCTCTCCCAGCGGCGGCTCGGGAGGCACGACGCCCGTAGCCAGCAAAGCCTTGTTGGACAGTTGCTCTACCCATGGCCAGTGCCTCAGTAACTGGTGTGAATCGGGCTACTGCACGGCTTCGTGCCAGAAGGTGTCGGACTGCCCCTATCCCGATTCGGAGTGCGTGCTCACCGGCGACGCCGCCAAGGCACGCTGCATGCCCAGCTGTCAAACCGCACTGGATTGTACAGACTACGGCGCGCCCACGAGCCGATGCGGGCACGCCGTCGCCATCGACAGTTTCAGCGTTCGTTCATGTTCCCACTGGGGCGAGGATCACCTCGTGCCGCCGTACGGAACGGGCTGCACGCCGCTCAACCACGCCGCATGCAACCTAGGATACGGGGGTCGCGAGACCGTGTGCACGGCTCATGGAGTGTGCGCCAAAGGCTGCTTCGTCGACAAAGACTGTCCAAAGGGCACGAGCTGCTCCGCACAGGGCGAACTCGGCACCTGCAAATAAAGACGACCGCGAACGGTCTCCCGTCCGCGGCCTTGTTCTAGGCTCCGAGAGCGATCACTCGCTCTCCGCCCATCAACCGCCACGCGCTTCGAGACGGTAGATGAACTGCTGGAGCCCCTTGACGGCGTCGACCTTGCTCTGAATGCGAGTCGCTGCCGCTTTGTCGAGGATCTTCTGCATCGCCGCGGCGGCCGCCTTGTCACCCTTCGGTGAGAGGCGGTCGATGGCGAGCGCCACTTGCGAGCGCACCCCGCGACTCTTGATCTTGCCGAGTGCCGTGATCAGGTCCTTCTTGATTCCAGGCCCTCCGAGCGCAGCGGCCATGTAGGCGGCCTTCAAGCCGATCATGTCGGTCTTCCGATCCTGACCTTCCTTGCTGGTGAGCTTTTTGACGTAACACTTGGCGTCCGTGGTGCACTCGTCGAGCACCTTCTTGCCGTTCTTCATCGCCTTGACATAGGCCGTGCGTCGGAGAGCGTTCTGGAAGGTGACACTGTTTTGCATCGGCTTGTGCTTGCTGCCGTCCTTCGTCTCTCGGAAGGTGAACGCCTCAAGCTCGAGCGCGACGATCTTGGAGACGATCTGGCTCTCGGTGAATGGACCTTGATCCTTCTTGTCTTTGGTACCCTTGATGAAGAACTTCTCGGCCTTGCCCTTGACCGGCGGGAACATCCCGTAAACCTTCTCGACGACGGCCCACGTCTCCGGTGTGGCAGACTTGATCAAGGTCGGCAGCGCGGCTTGACGAAGCGCGTCGACGTCTTCCTTCTCGCCCTTCATCTTGCCCAACAGGCTCTGGCCGAGCCATTTTGCGAGTTCGAGGTCGAAGTAGGCTTCCACTGCGCTCGCCAAGCCCTCCTTCGCGTAGCCACCCCGGGGCGTCTTGGTGCCGAGTTTGGTGGCGTTATACGCCTTCTTGAAACGCGCGGTCACCTCGTCGCTAGCCGGTAGCTTGGCCAGCTCCGATGCGACGAAGGCCTTCATCGATTCGTCGCCCTTGGCGAGAGCGTGGAGCATGGGCTCGATACAAGCGCTCGTCCCCATGAACGCAACGATGACCACGCCCTGAATCGAGGCGTGCTTCGCGGAATCCTTCTTCACGCTAGCTGTGATTTTGCCGCCCTGGTCTTCCTTGCTGCGGAGGTACTCGCTGGCAGCGTATTCGGTCAGGTCAGCGTCGCTGCCGTCGAGCAACTTGACGGAATCGGCGATAGCGGGGCCTCCGATTTTGATCAGCGCGTTGATCGCCGTGGAGTGCACCGGCGTCTTGAATGGGGTCAGCACGACCTTGAGCAGAGGCTTGACCGCCTTCTTCGACTTGAGCTTGCCGAGAACCTCGGATGCCGTCACCTGCCAGAAGACCTGATTGAGGACCTTCTTGCGCACCTTTTTCTGGGTGCTCTTGATCGGCACCTTGATCATGGCGATGAGTTCGGACTCCCAGCTCGCGTCCGCGACGTCGAGCATGGCGCCGTTGAGCACCTGGTAAAACTTCTTGTTTTGTCCCTTGGGCGAGAAAGCCTGCAGGCCCTTGAAGAGCTTGAGCATGCCTTTCTTGACGTCGGCGTTATCGAGGGTGCCCTTTCGCGCCATGGAACCCACGCCGCGCACGACATCGATGATCGAGCTGTCGTAGTCCTCTGGGCCGCGGTCGTCGGGGCGATAGGCGATCAGAGCCTTAGCGATTGCCGGCAGAGCACGCGCGTCACGGGTGTCGGCCAGGAAACTCAACAGCGGCGCTTGGGAGCGCTCGTCGAGCACACCGTCGGTCGAGACCTTGGCGAGCGGGGGCAAGATGAGGTCGAGCAAAGGCTTGACGTGCGGACCACTACGGTCCTTCTTGTCCTGGGTCATCGCGTCTTCGTAAAATCGCACCAGGCGCTTCACGGCGGACACGCGGCGTCGCGGATCCTCCAAGCGCTTGACGTACGTTTCCGGAGCACTTTCGTCGGTACAAGCAACGAGTGTACTGGTGCTGACGAGGGTGGCAGAACAGATGATCGCACCGATGAAAACGGTACGAAACAACGACATGAGTTTTCGCGCGTCGGCGAGCATACTTCGAAATCCCTTCCTGATCGCCGCGGCTCAAAGCGGCGTTGCAGCCGGCGAAAACTAAACCGGCCTTGGCTTCGGAGTCAACGAAGCGGGCAAGTTTCGCTCGCCGCCCTTCATTCCTGATCCATCTGTAGCCTCTCGCGGAGCCGTTTTTCTTCGCGCAAAGCCCACGGAACGGCAGACAAGGCGCCGATGTGCAGCACGCCATTGGACGCCAGCAGACCCCCCGCCAATTTGTCGACGCCCGGTGAATAGCGAAGCGGAGCACCATCGAGCGTGGTCATGCGGCCTCCGGCCGCGGTGAGTATCGCTTCCGGGGCGCAGCAATCCCACGAGGCGAGGCCATGACCCGCATGGACGTACAGATCTGCCTCGCCCAGAGCGATACGTGCGACTTTGACGCCAGCCGATCCACAGGGGATGACCTTGCCCAGACCGAGCCGTTGGCGAAGTTTGTCTATGATCGCAGGCCGATGAGAGCGCGATACGAGGGCGCGCGCCTCAGTGAAAGAGTTTCGGGCAGACACGCCGATCAGCCTTCGCTCACCATCGCTCCGTTCGACAATGGCACGTTGCCCGACGCGCCCGGCGAGAATCGTGTTGTCGACGGGAAGCGCCACGACCCCCGCTTCTGCACGACCGGCCACCGCGAGTCCTATCATCACGGCAAACTCACCGTTCCCGGCGAGCAGCTCCGCCGTGCCGTCGATGGGATCGACATAGTAGATACGGCCGGACGCGGCGTCGGCTCGTCGCTGACCCGGCTCGTCCTCTTCGCCCACGACCCGCCCGCTCAGGCGCTGTTCGATCTGCTCGCGAATGAAAGCGTTCAACGCCCGATCCAACGCCGTGACCGGTTCGCCGGACGCCTTCTCTTGCGCCTCGAGCGGTTGGCCGCTCCCGAGCCAGTCACGAACACGTTTCGAAGCCTCGCGAGCAATGGCCACCATCGTCTCGAGCTCTTCGCCCAAGTCGATACGCATCATCGGCCCGCCCCGCGCGTCATGGCTGCAGCCCCACGGAGGCGAGCCGAAGGGGAAGCTCTTGCAGAATCGATTCCGACAGGGTGCTATCAGCCAATTCGCGCACGAGCTGATCGAGCTGCAGCAGCGTGCGCGGGCCCAACACCGCAGAGCTCACCAGATGATTGGCGAGCACAAAGCGCAGCGCCAAGGCCCGCAAGCTCGGCACCTCTTCGCCCAGAAGCGGGCGAAAAGCGGACAACTGCTCGACGCGGTATCTCAGCTGCTCCGGGTCCCAACGCTTGTTCCGATGATCGGAGGAAGGGAAGGTCCGGTCCGGACGCCAGTAACCCGCGAGCAACCCGTGGGCGAGCACGCTGCGAGCGAGAAGTGCCGTCTCGGTGGCTGCAATGCTGTCGGCCACTTCGTGCAGGTCGGACGCGAGCATGAGATTGTAGGCGAGCTCGACGACTTCAGCTCCGGCATCGACCGCCGCGCCCGCCACCTCCGGAGACCCCGCGCTTACCCCCCAATGGGACAACCGCCCCTCTTCGACCAGCTCGCGCATCGTGGTCGCACAATCGCCGGCCTCGAGTACCGTCACGCTAGGACAATGCAGCAAAACCACATCGAGCTTGTCGCGACCCAGGCGTTCTTGCGACCCATCGAAAGCCGCCCGGAGGGAGTCTCGATCGAATCGCTTTTGGGGGGGCTCTGCGGAGCGGCACACACCCATTTTCGTCACGACATAGGTCGACGCCGGATCGAGCATTTCGCCAAGCAAGGTCTCCATCTCGCCTTGCCCATACACGTCCGCCGTCTCGAACAGGTTGATGTCGTGCTCCACGGCTCGCTCGATGACCTTGTCCCGCATGTCTGCGCGGATCGGTCCGTAGGGATCGCCACTGAGGCCCCAGGTACCGAGCGCCACTTCACTGACCTCGAAACCGAAGCGACCAAACGCCCTACGCCGCAAAGCTCCGCTCCAAACGATGGCTGTCGTTGTCTGCTCGCATGATGGTCGGCGCGAACATAACTGTCCGTGCAGGGCTACGCAAACCTTAGCCTATCGCCCACGCTATCAGCTCTCGGCGTTGTACATCTCGGTAGCCCAGCCGCGCCATCGCGGCACTTGATCGAGTTTGCCAAGACGTTCGACATAGTCCAAATCCAAGTCGGGCGGCATGGCAGCGATGGGCGCCGCCGTTTCGACCTGCATGGCCGGCAAGAGACTCGATATGGGTGCGCCCCGCACGAGTTCCTGCTCGCTAATGAGAGCATTGGCGATGTGCACGGCCCCGATCGCGTCCAGTTCGTTGCCGGACTGAACCGCGTGGTGACGGGCCACGGCGTCGACGATCGGCGTCGGTAGTCCCCACATTCCGAGGAGAAAGGCACCGATGTCCGCGTGCGTGATCTCGACCAACTCGACCTCGGCTTGCGTCATGGTGACGTCGTGCGCGTCGGCATAATCCCGCACTTGAGCGTAGGTCTCCGGCATGCGGGTGGCGAGCACCAACATGCCCACGTCGTGCAGCACACCAGCGGCATAAGCCAGTGAAGCCTGCGCCAAGTCGGTCACCAACCTCTTGGCCAGCAGCCCGGTCTTGATCGAATGGGTGTGCAGATCCTCAATCGAGAAGTCTTCCGATTCGATGTCATCCTCGAACGCGCCGACCAAGGCCGCGGACAAGACGAGGGTTCGGAGCGCCTCGGTGCCGAGATAGCTGACGGCAGAGTTGATTGTCGACACGGGCCGCGCGAGCGCGAAGTAGGCCGAGTTGACGACCTGCAGAACGCGCGCCGTCATCGCGATGTCCTTTTCGATGATCGCACCGATGGAGGACAGAGCAATCTCAGGGTCATTCAGAGCTGCCGATAGCTCGAAATAAAGCCTCGGCACGCTCGGCATGCGATCGAGTTGGCCTACCTGCCCCTTGGCCGACTCACCGCCGAGCCGATCGCGCAGGGTCAAGGCGCGCGCGATGACGCGATCGAGGACATCGACGGCCACCGGCTTGTCGAGCAGCTGGTGGGCCACGGGCAAGGCGTCGATTTTCTGATCGTGGTTCGTCTGAAACGACAGCACGATCCTCATCACGTCCGGCTGGATCCGCCGCACCCTCTTGAGCAATTCGACACCATTCATTTCGGGCATTTGCATGTCCGTCACGACGGCATCGAAACGCTCGGACCGAAGAAGCCCCATGGCCTCCCGTCCACTGGCGACTGCTTGAACCGTCCAGTCCTGCCGCCGCACGGCCAAGCGTGCGCGGAGGACGTCGAGGACCTGAGGTTCGTCGTCAACCAACAGAATGCGCCGGGTCGGTCCGTTCTGCCCTGCAGCCATACGGCGCACCTTACCCCGCCACCCGGTTCGGCACCATCGCGCAACTCAGCAATTCGCGGCCAGCAGGTCTTGACAAGGGGTAGTCTTTCTGGTGATATCCGCGCCCCTCGCATCCCACGCGGTGCACAACAGCCCAGCCGGTCGTCGGCCGGGCGACCCCTCGGAGCGAGACAGGAGAACCCGATGCCGAAGATGAAGACCAACCGAGCCGCCGCCAAGCGCTTTCGCAAGACAGGCAGTGGCAAAATCCGTCGCGCGAAGGCAGGCCTTTCGCACGGAATGGTTAGCAAAAACCGCAAGCATTGCAGGCGTTTGCGCAAGAACGACATGGTCCACAAGTCCATGGTCAAGCGCATCAAGGTCTTGCTGCCTTACGCCTAATTCTCTCGTCTCGTTTTCCGCGGCAAAGACCGCGCAACTCACGGCAAGGCGCCACGGCCGGCCGAGACGCTTCTCCTCCCTCCCTTTCGCTGGTCACTGCACCGCGCAGGTCCAGCCCCTCGAAACCAACTGGTAAAGGTCATCTATCATGGCACGTGTCAAACGTGGGTTTAAAGCCCGTCGTCGTCGCAACCGCATCCTCAAACACGCCGAAGGCTTCTTTGGAGGCCGGAAGAACCGTTTTCGTCAGGCCATCGATGTCGTGCATAAGGCATGGGCGTACGCTTACAAGGGTCGCAAGCTGCGGAAGCGCAATTTCCGGCGCCTGTGGATCTCCCGAATCAACGCCGCTGCCCGCCTGAACGGCACCACGTACGGCCGCTTCATCCACAACCTCAAAGAGGCCGGGATCGAGCTCGATCGCAAAGTTCTCTCGGACATCGCCATTCACGATCCGGCCGGCTTCACGGCGGTCGTCGACGCGGCGAAGTAGCCGCCGTCAGACGACGCGCACTGCGACCATGACGGCCCCTGCTGCCGATGCGGTCACCGCCATCGAGGAAGGCCTCGCGGCGCTGGGAACCCGCTACCGCGACGCCTTCGCCGGCGCTGCGGACGAGCAAGCTTTGCGCGACGCCCAAGCCGCCGTGCTCGGCAAGAAGAAGGGTGAGCTGACCCGCGTCATGGCCCTGATGAGGGATGTGCCCAAAGAGGCGCGCCCTGAGGTTGGCGCCAAGGTCAATACCTTCAAGCAAGGCGTACAGGAGGCCTTTCAGTCGCGACTTCAAGAGATGGCTCGCGAAGCGCGCAATGCCGACCTCAACGCGAGCCCCTTCGATCTCAGTTTGCCCGGGCGGCTCGAACTCGGGCGCGGTCACTTGCACCCTGTGCACCAGACCCGCGACGACCTGCTCACGATCTTCCGAGATCTCGGCTTCGAGGTCGTTGCCGGACCGGAGGTCGAGACCGAAGCCAACAACTTCACCAAGTTAGCCTTTCCCCCTGACCACCCGGCGACCGACATGCAGGACACCTTCTGGGTCGATGTGCTCGAGAGTGGCGACGATCCCCGTTCCGTACGAGACGGAAAGGTGCTGCTTCGCACCCACACGAGCAATACGCAGATCCGTGTCATGAGTCAGCGCACGCCTCCCATGGCGGTGGTCAGCGCGGGTGCCGTCTACCGCCGGGATGACGATCTCACTCACTCGCCGATGTTCCATCAAATCGAGGGGTTTCTCGTCGATGAGAACGTGAGCCTCGCCCACTTGAAAGGCGTGCTGACGTCATTTGCCGAAGCGCTCTACGGCCCGGGCACCCCGGTGCGCCTACGGCCGAGCTACTTCCCCTTCGTCGAGCCCGGTGCCGAAGTCGACATCGGCTGCGTATTCTGCTCCGAAAGCGACGGATCGCGCTCCTCCTGCAAGGTCTGCAAGACCACGGGGTGGGTGGAAGTCCTAGGTTGCGGAATGATCCACCCTGAGGTGCTCACGCACTGTGGCATCGATTCGGAGAAGTACACTGGATACGCTTTTGGCTTCGGTGTTGAACGTATCGCCATGTTGCGCTACGGCATCCCGAGTATCAAGCTCCTGTTCGAGAATGATCCTAGATTTATCGAGCAATTTTAGCAGCTTACATCGCACATCCGAACGCATGGCCGCCCTGGCGCCGACGATGAACGACGTCGCTGTTAGGCGGCCCTAATGTTTTCTTTGTAAACATGATCCGGACATCCTTGTCATGTTCCTGATCGAGGGTGTGCGCAATGCTAACGGCAAGCGTTTGGTCGTGCACGACGAGCTTGCGAGGCGTCCTGCTACCCAGGCGACCGAAATAGTGGTGTTTTCTTAGAGACTTTTGGCCGTTTGCAACGTCTGAAGGATGACAGGCGAGCAGACCAGCGGTGTCGCCGATGTGGTGGCACTGTTTTTGCTCGTGTTTCTTGGTGGTTAGAAGTTTCTGGCCCGAGGAATGAAACTTGGGCACAGCACGTTGAAACAATGGTGATCGGACTTATTTTAATAGTAAGCGCACGCTCGAATGCTTGGGGCCCGCCACGCACCCCATCCACAAGAGCCTTTCGCCGACCCTCACAGAGGTGCCCTGAATGAACAAATCCGAAGCAACCGCTAGCTCGAAGCTATTTCCGCTGTCGAGTATCGCCGACGACGACGAGGACACCGCCGTCCGCCGGCGTCGCTTGAGCGAAGCTCCGTCCTCACCGCGAAGTGAGCGCACGCCAGAGTCGAGCCGCGCCACGCGCATGACCAGCGACACCATGCTGGCCCGGTATTTCCGAGACATGGCGGGACATCGCGTCATGACGGTGCAGGAAGAAATCGCCGCCGCCAAGCGCGTACAAGAAGCCGAGGCCAAGCACTGGGTCAACATGCTCGCCTACCTCCCCACGGCGCGCCTCATTCTGCCCGCCCTCGCCCAAAGGATCGAAAAGGCAGGCGAAGAGAAGGTTCAAGCACCCGAGCTGCCCCGTTTGCTGAAGCTGGCCAACAAGACCAAGCATGACAAGCGAACGTCGACCCGTTACACCAAGCTGTGCCATGAGATGGCGCTGCGCATCCAACTCCCCGATTCGGATCGAACCTGGGCCGGACAGGCCGAACGGATCGCTCACGAGTACGGCCGGCGTCCGGATCCCGGCGAGGCGCGCGAAATCATGTTCGGCGTGCCGACGCCCTACGAGCCACCGACGCCCGAGTACAACGCGTACATCGCGAAAGTTGCCCGCAGCAGCGCGCAGCAACTCGGCGTGAAGAACCATTTCGTCAAAGCGAATCTACGTTTGGTCGTGTCGATCGCGCGTCGCTACAGCCGCGGCAAAATGCCCCTCATCGATTTGATCCAAGAGGGCAACATCGGCTTGATGAAAGCGGTGGAACGCTACGATCACCTTCGCGGCTATCGCTTTTCGACCTACGCTTCTTGGTGGATCCGTCACGCGATCAATCGCGCCTTGGCCGACAAGGGGCGAGCGGTGCGCATCCCCGTGCACATGCTCGATACTTACAATCGTGTGGCACGAGCCCGCCAAAAAATGCTCACCCGACACGGTCGCGAGGCCACGATGGAAGAGCTCGAAAAGCAAACCGGCGTACGCCGGGACAAGGTCGAGAAAGTTTGCAATTTCAGCGCCGACACGCCCTTCAGCCTCGATCGTCCCGTGGGTGACGAGGACGGCCGCAAATTCGTCGACTTCCTCGAAGAGGAAGACAGCGCCTCGCCGTTTGAACAACTCGCCGATCGCTACTGGAGCGACGAAGTGCAGCGGCTCTTGAGTCAACTGACTCCGATCGAGTGCAACATCATTCGATGGCGTTTCGGTCTCGACAACGAGAACCAGCTCACGCTCAAGGAAATCGGAGACAAGTACCACCTCTCCCGTGAACGCATTCGCCAGCTCCAAGAGCAAGCGCTGATAAAGATGCGTCGGCACATGCGCGACTTTCGCTGACCGCTGGTCTGAACCCACGACTGACGCGGGGGGAGGCCCGGGGATGGGGGTATGCCGGACGGACTTCGTGCCGAGCTACGGACGCACCGCGTGACGGAACTTGTTCGCGGGTTGAAACTGAACGGGTTTGCCGCGACCCGGAGCGTGGATCGCCCAACCGTTGCCAACGTACAGTCCCACGTGTCCAGGACGCCAGAGAATGTCGCCCGCAGCGAGCCGTTCCAACGACACGCGCGGCAGGCCCTTGTGCTGTGCGGTAGACGTTCGTGGGATGCTCTTGCCGACGCTCTTCCATGCCATGTAGGTCAGACCTGAACAGTCGTAGCAGCCCGGTCCGGTCCCGCCCCAGCAGTAAGGCTGTCCAAGTCGCGATTGGACATACCACGCCACGTGCTGACCTCGAGTCGCCATGGCCGGATCGGTCGGTTTCGGGTAAGCATGACGCCCGTACGGAAGCCGTGGCGGTTGGCCTGGTGCAGGCACGACGGCGTAGGATCCATGAGGGCCCTCGTGCGCGCCATGACCACGTCCCGGCAGCTCACCGTCGCGCAAACGGTGACACGCGCTCAGCGACAAACACACCGCTCCAAACACGACGAGCCGAAGGCACGGGCGCATCGACGGGAGCCGCGCAGGACAAGGCTGAGGTGCTGGTGCCACGATGGGATCAGTCTAGCTCGTGGCACAAGTCCTGGAAAAGAAGCCGACAGGGCAGTATAGGATGAACCATGAGCACCGAAGCTGCCGCGCAAAGCCATTCCACCCCGACCACGCTGCGGGCCCTGCTCGAAGCGGGGGCCGACGCAAGCGCCATCGCCGAGCACTTGAAGGGCATGCCTAAGCAAGAGCGTTACGCCGAGGCGCTCGGCTTGACGACCAAGCGCGTGGGCATGTTGTACGACGCGTGTGCGGGCGCCGAGATGACGGGGGCCGACTTCGTTCCGGAGGATACCGCCGACGGCGATCCGATCATTCACCAGGGGCGAAACTCCCTGCCCATGTTCAACGATTTCCAGAAGCGTTTCGCTCGTATGAGCTCAGGCGAGATCGTCGGCTACAACCACCAAGCGATGGCTTGGCTGACCGGTCCTGGCTACTTCGTGTTGCGAGAAGCCCATCCGGAGAGCGACGTCCCCGAAGAACTGTACTTGGACTACACGAGCCAGCCCGAAACCTGGCCCGAGCATTGGCCGACCTTCAAGGCGAACGACAGCGGCCTATCCAACCTCGTCTACAAGAACATGAAGGACTACATGCGTCTCGTGGCCGAGGGCGTCAGCGTCGGCAAGGCCTACAAGCTCGGCAAGAGCCAGGATCAGTACTTCATTCTGTGCCGTCAGTAGCTGCGCCGGCGAAACCCTAGGGCCCCGTGACGGCCCAGCCGTTCGGCAAGCAGGAGGACGTGCCGCTGCACACCGGCGCCGGGCAACTCATCGCCCCGGAGCAGTCGAGCTGCGGATCGGGACTGGAAGCCTGGCACGACCCCTCCCCGCTGCAGGTGACAGTGCACGACGCAGCGTTCTTGCAAGTGACAGCGATCTCCGTCTGGCAGGCGTCGGTCCCATCGCAGCTGAGCGAGCAGTCGTTGCCGTCGTCACAGTCGATCGTCGTACCGCCTTGGCAGCTCGACACGGCATCACACTTGACGTCGCAGTCTTGCCCCGTGGCGCAGTTGATGGCGGACCCTTGGCAACTCAAGACGCCGCAACTGATCTGGCAGTCGAGACCTGGAGCGCAGTCGATGGTCGCCGGGCTCGAGGAAGCAGCCACGTCGATGATGCACAGACCTTGTGCGCTGCAGCTATCACATGCAGCGGGACACTCGCAGACCGTGTTGGAGCTCGCCGTGCAATCTCCCATCGCGGCGACCGAGGGCGTCGCGCCGCTGCAGGCCGTGCAGCTCAAGCAAGCGACTCCATCGGTCGAATAACTGACGCCGTTGACGCACGCTTCGCACATGGTGTCGCTGCCGGCCATCGCCGAGGAGCCAGCCTCACACGCCGCGGTGGTGCCGGAGCCGGCCATGCAAGCGCCACAGGCCGCCGTTTCCGTGTTGGCGCCGGCTTGGGAGGAAGTACCTGGGACACACGCCGTCGAAACATAACTTCCCATCGAGGGCTCGCTGCACACGGCCATCGACGTGTTGGTCCCCTTCGTTTGGGCATCGCCCGACTCACAGGTCGTCAACACGTACTGCCCTGCCTGAGGCTGGCCACACGGGGCTGAGATCGTGTCAGCACCTTCTGCCGTCGCATCGCCCGGTTGGCAGATGTCTGCGACGTACTGACCCGCAAGGGCCGCCGCGCAGTCCGCTACAACCGTGTCGACGCCGACGGTATGCGCATCGCCTGCGACGCATGCGCCCGTCACGAACTGCCCAGCAGCCGGCTGCGTGCAGTTCGAAATCGCCGTGTCTTTGCTGCCCGAGCAGGGTGACACGACGTATTGACCCGGACCCGGAGTGCTGCAATCACCGCAAGTGGTGTCGGACGTGGAGCTGCACGGCAGGACCGAATACTGGCCGACGGTACATATGCGGCAAGCCACACACTCCGTCGCCGGGTCCTGATCGTCGTCGAGAAAACCGGCGGGACAGGGGTCACAACTGACCACCGCTCCCCCTATTGAATACGTCCCCGCGTCGCACGGGCCACAGCCGTCGGTTGGCGACTGCGCATCGTCTTTGGTCGCCAGCTCTCCCGGCCCGCACTTGACCGGCAAACACGCGTTGCTGCTGGCGTCCAAGAAAGTGCCCTTCGCGCACTCCGGGGGACCCGGGATCTTATCGCGATCGAGGTCGGTCACGGCGGTGCAGGCCAAGACACCGAAGGAGCAAAAAAACAACGCGACAACCCCAGAGCGTGTGAGAAGCATGGCGGCATACTGCGACGCGACGGACATACCGTCAACGTTGGTCCTTTCAGCGCGCCGCGGCCGCACGAGACGCGAGCGATCAGCCCCCGAGGGCATCGACAAAAACAGCATTCAGTGCGGCGGCCGCATCGACGTGCACCCAATGCCCCGCGTCGGGAAAGACGTGCTGATGCACACCGCGGGGTGCGAGATCCTCGAGTCGGCGCAAGTCGCTCGCGTCGAAGATTCCGCTCGCCCCAGCGACCACGATGTGGGCCTGCGCGGCTTCATGGACACGATTCAGTTCAGGCCACAAATCGGTCCCGAAGTAACTGTCCAATATCTTCTCGATGAGATCGAGATCCAAGCCGAGCCTCATGCCTTCGTCGCTTGCTCGCACGTTCATGGCGAGCCACTGTGCGATGGATCGCGACACGCCGCGGCTCTCGAGATTCTCGATGAACCCCGCCCGTGACACGATCGGGTCGGCCGCCACAGCACGGAGCCATCCCAGCACCTTCATGGCGGGTGATCCCGCCCTTTCCTGCATCGACTCCGCACCCAAACGTGAGTCGAGCACCCAAACCTGCTCCCAACGCTCCCAGGACTGAAGGGCATGATAGAGGGCCACCTTGCCCCCGAGCGAGTGACCGATGATACCGCTCACCGGTCGATTGACCGATCGCGTGAGGTCGGACAGGGACTGGCTGATCCCCTTGAGATCATTGGGCTGCGTTCCTAGACGCGAGCCACCGTGGCCGGGCAAGTCGACGAGCACGAAACCCCACTGCGGACAGGACTGGCTGAGCCGTCGCGCAAATCCGCGCCAGTTCTTCGAGGACCCGAAAACGCCGTGGATCACCAACGCCCAGCGGCTCGCCGTCGCGTCAGCCACGATCTCGTGAGCGAGAAGCTGTTGCCCGCCACCCATCACGTGCTCTGGCCCAGCTTTCGTTCGGCCACGACCAACACATTCGAAAAGGGCGTCCCACTCCAGGCCGGCCGAACCTCGACCTCAAGACCACTTTTTTCGAGGCGATCGACGATGAGACGGATGGGCCGAAAGCGTACGCGCGGACCACGATTGAACCGAAGCCCAGTAAACAGTTTCTCCTGCACGAGCGTCATGAAGCTCCGCCACCCCCGCTCGGTATCCGCCTCTCGCACCAGGAGCCTGCCGCCAGCACGAACCGAAACAGCCGCGCGGTCCAGCAGCTCGTCCTGGTCGTCGTCGTCGAGGTAATGCAGCACATCGATGAGCAGCACCGTATCCGCCTGGGCCAGCGCAGCCTCACGCACGTCTGCAACGTCGAAGGTCGCGGCAAGCGCCGGCTCGACCGTCGCCGCTTGGGTTGCGATCGCTATCTTGTCGGCGTCCCAATCGAATCCGCGGACACGGCGCGCACGCTGCAGCGCGAGCAACAGCATGGGCAGCTGTCCGCGGCCGGTGCCGATGTCCAAGACCTCGCCGTAGTTTCTCTCGCTGCCCAGATCGGCGATCATCTTCATGACCGGATCACGCAACAGCTTGATCCGAACGTAGTGAAACTGAGCACGCTCCTTCGGGGAGCCTACCTCCGCGGTCGAAAACCTGGACGCGATGGCCTCAGCGGCTCTCCACCACGCGGGAGCGTTGGCCGGCAGCCTGTAGGGCTCGCGGAGACGCGATTCCGACGAGCCGAACCGTTGCCGCAGGCGAAGCCCACCGTACACGAGCAGCGCGCCCCCGACAGCGAGACCCAGACCGACGAAAATCGCGCCGACGAACGCGTAGTGAACAAATCCCTGCACACCGATGTCACGGGCCAATTCGGGCCCGAACATCAGCGGCGCGCCCGTCAACACCATGCCTCCCACCTGCACCTCGGCCGTGAGGAGAAAAGGCGCAAAAACCGGATTGGAGATGTTGGACGCGACCCAACTCAAGGCCGCATCCAACCGCAGCCACATGCACAGGCCGAGCACGATGAAGGTGTGCAAGCCGAAGATGGGCTGGCTGCCCACAAACAGCCCAATCGCAACCGCAACGGCAACACGAGACGGGGTTTGCTGCGTGCCCCGCAGTTCCGACCACGCACGCTTGAGTTCCTCGCGCCAGAACGACGGAGGCTTTGCGTTCGCCGGCGCGACCGGAGCATCCTCGACAGCGTCATCCGCGTGGACCATGAATCGTCGGCCTCGCTCGGGTCGGCTCAACCTTCCGGTTCGGCCGGCGCCATTCGCTTTGGAGGGCAGGTGCTCGCATGCCGCGCGGCGCGCTCGCCGAGGAACACGCGATAACTCCGGTCATAGCGTTCCATGTCGGCGCTCGAAGCCCCGGCAATTTCGACCCCGAAGCCACTTGGGACGGTGGCCGCCCCGCCAGGTCCAAAGCCCCGCGTCCACAATGCCCTCGCCTCGAGATGAATCACGCGGTCACTCCGCGGCGGCACAAACTCGAGCCAAAGCTCCTGCCCACTGTCTGGGAGCGCAAGAGATCGAACGTACAGACCTCCGGCGCTGAGGTTGTAGGTGTAGCCAAAATCCTCATCCGACCGCCCGCGACCGGCCGGTCGAAAGCGAACCGAGGTGCCGTAGAGCAAGCGCTCGCTCTTGCGTGCGTCCTTGGCTTCCTGGTTGAGCGCGTCATTCACCACAAAAAGGAGCGTGGCGGGGGCCGCAAAGGCATCGTGAACGACCATCCGCTGCTGGGCGCTGCCGGCCACACGACCGAGCATGCGCGGGATCCCTTTGGGCGGAGTGTTGATGATCCAAGCCGGTGCTCGGACCGGCTCCTCCTCGCCGAGCTGCGAGAGATGGCGCGTCAATCGACAGCCATCGACACCCGCCTCCTCGAGTTCGGCGCTCAGGACCACGGCGGCCACGTCGGGCTGCGCAGCCTGTTCGAGGGCCTCTTCGGGCGTGCTGGCGAAAGTCGTCGAGTAGGCAGCTCCACGAAACACCCGGCCCAGTAGCAATCGACTGCGTGCATTATCGTCCGCGATCACGATCACGCGGCCGCCGCGCACGGTATCGGGCGAGCCGATGTCGTCGAGCTGCCGCAGGCGACGAGCGAGACGCTCTTCGTCGAGGACGCAGCAGTCGTCGATGCCCATGGAGTACGCCTCTCCGAAGGTCAGATCACCGAGTTCCTTCGCCACGCCCACCATCGGAACGGCCGACAGAGCCGGCCGTGAACGGACAGCCGAAGCGTGTTTGGCGAGGTCGGGGTCGTCCATGCTGACCACGATCGCAGCCACGCCGCCGCCCGCCGGACAATCGAGGGGATCGTCAGGAGCGAGCACGCCCTCATCTCGGACCACTTGACCCGCCAATTTCGCCCCCTGTGCGACCAACTCCTGAATGTGTGGGTCTTGCCCTAGCAAGAGCACCTGGTTTTTTTGGCTGGGGTTGTCCATGACGGTTCTTTCGGGGACCCGACGCACCGTGGGGGTCGCCAACGGTGGCGAGTACGATTATGGAGAGTCAGTTCGTATGTTTAGCGTCATTTGTCGCGGCTAGCTAGCGCAGCGAACACACGACGGTCCAACTCACATCTTCACGTCCGTGGCCCGGCTTCGGGCCCCTTGCCGAGAGCATTCACGATGCCCCTTTCTGCCCCCGTCTACATCGCATCTGCCTGCCGTACGCCCATGGGATCCTATCTTGGTGCCCTTTCGAGCCTTACCGCGCCCAAGCTCGGTAGCGTCGCCATTCGCGACGCGATCGAGCGGGCCGGAATTTCGGCCGACAGCATCGAGGAAGTGTTCATGGGAAATGTGTTGAGCGCCGGCGTCGGACAAGCCCCGGCTCGCCAGGCGGCCATCGGCGCCGACGTGCCAACCTCCGCGCCCGCGACCACCGTCAGCAAGGTCTGCGGCTCAGGACTTCAGGCCGTGATCCTCGGCGCCAAGACGATCGCGCTGGGCGACGCCGAGTTGGTCGTCACCGGCGGGATGGAAGCGATGTCCCAGGTTCCCTACTACCTGCCCAAAGCGCGCTCGGGCTACCGCATGGGGCACGGTCAAGTCATCGACGGAATGGTTCACGATGGTCTCTGGGATCCCTATGGCGATTTCCATATGGGGGAAGCAGGTGAGAGCTGCGCCGCAAAATTCGACCTCAGCCGGCACGCTCAAGACGCATACGCCAAACGGAGTTACGAGCGCGCCCTCAAAGCGCAACAGGACGGCCTCTTCGACGACGAACTCGTCTCGGTCGAGGTCCCTCAGCGGCGCGGCGAGCCCGTCGTGGTTTCCCAAGACGAGGAGCCGGGCCGGGGCAAGCTCGACAAGTTTGACCGCTTGCGCCCCGCCTTCCAAAAAGACGGCACCATCACGGCGGCCAATGCCTCGACCATCAACGATGGAGCGAGCGCGCTCGTGCTGGCGAGCGAGGCGGCGATAAAGAAGCACAAGCTCACGCCGCTCGCGAGGATCGTGGGATACGGAGGCGCTGCGCAAGAGCCCGAGTGGTTTACCACCGCACCAGCCGCCGCGATCGACAATGCCCTGGCGCGCACGTCGTTGAAACGAAGCGACATGGATCTGCACGAGATCAACGAAGCCTTCAGCGTCGTGGCGATGGCGTGCAGTCAGCTGTGCGAACTCGATCCGGATATCGTCAACGTCCGCGGTGGTGCGGTCGCGCTGGGCCACCCCATCGGCGCCAGCGGCGCGCGTATTCTGACGACCCTGCTCTATGCCATGCGCGACCTCGACAAGAAGCGGGGGATGGCGTCGATCTGCATCGGCGGCGGCGAGGCCTTGGCCCTGATTGTGGAGCGATGACGACCCGCGCCATACCACGGCCGCAACAAATCATGCCGGGAGTGGCTCTCTTTCCGGCGCGCACACCTACACTTCCGCCCGCGACTCACACCAACAGCTATGCGCTGGGTGAGAAACAGGTCGTGCTGGTCGAGCCCGCCACGCCTTTCGACGACGAACAGCGAGCTTGGACCGACTGGGCGCAGCAGATCCAGGGCGAAGGTCGAGAGCTACTCGCCATCTTCGTCACCCACCATCACAGCGACCACGTCGGTGGTGCCGCCTGGCTCTCGAGCCAACTCGCTCTTCCGCTGTGGGGGCATGCGGCGACCGCCCAGCTCCTTCCAGAGCTGAACTTTCGGCGGCTGCTCGACGACGGAGAAGTGCTGGTACTCGATGGGCCTTCGCCCCAGCATTGGCGAGTGCTCCATACGCCGGGGCACGCACCAGGCCACCTCTGCCTTCACGAAGCTCAGCTCGAGGTGCTCGTCGTCGGTGACATGGTCGCAAGCGAGGGAACGATCCTCATCGATCCACAAGACGGCGATCTCGCCACCTATCTCGATCAACTGGCCCGACTCGCTACGCTCGGTGCCAAGGTCGGTCTTGCCGCCCACGGCGCCCCTATCGAGCAACCCGAGATCCTCTTTCGCCACTACATCGCTCACCGACTTCGGCGGGAACGCAAGGTCCTCGAAGCACTCGCCGCCCTCGGAGACGACGGCGGAACCGTCGAGGCCATGCTCCCTGTCGCCTACGGCGACACGGACGAACAGCTGTGGCCACTCGCAACGCTCAGCTTGCTCTCTCACCTGGTGAAGCTCCAGCACGACGGCCGCGCGTGTTGCCAAGATCAGCGGTGGTCAGCCTCGATAGACTGAGCCAGTGTGCCGAGCATCGCTCACTCGAGCGAAGGAAACTCAGTCGCAACCGTCGTCGTAGATCCAGGCTCCGGTTTCGAGGGGCCCCCTCGACCCTACACACGTCGCGACCTGCCAGCCTTGTTCGGGGTCCCCGTTGCAGGGGTATCCGCAATTCTCGCGCACCGCGCCCATCTCCAAGGTGGAACACTCGCCCCCTTCCAATACCGGAGTATCTGGACACGGCGTCAGAGGATTGGTCCCCAAGGGCATGCCCCACCCCGAGACACAATGCAGCTCGGTTCCGGGACACGAATCGTGCGGCCGGCTGCACGCTTGGCCCTCGACGACGCGGAAGCCAAAGTCTTTGCCTGAGCGCTGGAAACGAATCGACCTGAGCCCACTTTGACAGGGCACATCGTAGACGCAGCTCTCGCCGGAAACGAGATTGCATGGCTCGTAATCGGCCGGCGTTGTCGCGGAGCAGTTGGGGCCATTGCTGCCGCTGCTGCGCTCCGAGCCCCGCCAAGCACTGCCCGATGTGCGATCGTGGTTTCTCTGGTCTGCGGGCGTCAGGTCGCGGTTCGGTTCAGCGGCTCAATCGGGCGCTCACGACGGCGTCACCCAAGCCTCGAATCGTAGCTGCCAACGCTCGGAGCGCAGCGGGCTCGTCCCGTCTCAGGAGATCGATGGCCGTCAGCGCCGCATTCCGAGCTGGGCGGCGACGCAGCACCTTCTTGGCTATGGCCACGACGTCAACGAGGGGGCGGCGTTGGCTCCGCGCGAAATCGAGCACGCGAAGAGCACGTGCGCGCACCAAATCAAAAGCCTGGGGATCGAGCGCGAGCTGTTGCAGCCGACGGATGCGCGCCACCGATCCCCGACCCAAGACCGCCTGCTCATAACCCTGAGTTCGCGCGCACCAAACACCGCCGAGCAACCGCTCGACCTCATCGCGTGGTGTCCGCATTGTCCCAAGCTCGACCGCCGTACCCTTCGCGGCGAGTTTCGCGAATCGCGGCCAAGGCTTCACGCTCGACGGGGCCGCCGAAGGCACCGGTGGCGAGGGCTGCCCATCGCTGAGCAGCGTCCCTCGGTAGAGCGCACTTCCCTGCATCACGATCGCTTGGGCCGCGGAGACTTCGGTGCCCCCCGCCGCCATCGGGAACATCATGTTCGTGATGTCTGGGCACTGCCCAGGCTTGCTGGTGATGACGCTGTGCGAACATATTGCGGTATCGCTCAAAGGATCCGTCAACTCTATCGCGAACTCCGTGGTGTGGAACAAGCCCCCGAGATGCCCAATCTCGTGCGCGAGCACCATAGCGTCTTTGTTGGGATCCCCCGATGGCTGCAGCGCCACTCCGCTCATGATCGTCCCATGCTTCATCGGCGATCCGGGGATCCCGCCAGCAATGCCAATCGCGCCGCCGAATTTCGCATCGAGAAAGTCAGCGACGACGAAGAGATTGATCGCGGGTACCGGGCCAATGCCTGCAGAACTTGCCAGCATTTGGTCGTACTCGGCGCGGCTGTCGATCACCGTGTGAGCCGCATCACCGGCGGTATAGATGACGTTTCCGAGACGGAGTCCCATCTTTGGACCGTAGTGTTTGTCGAACAGCGACTCGAGCATCGCCTTCACGTACAAGCTGTTCGTTGTATTTGGCGCGAGGAACACGTTGAAATCCATCGCCCCGCCGTGAAAGAGACCGTCAGCCGTGCGCCGCACCCATATCTGCAGGTGAGTCGAGGGCAAGGGCTCGTTGGCGCCCACGACGACAGCCCAGTTTTGCGGTTTCATAGGCCAAGCGTCCACTGAATCGCTTTGGGGGTTGGCCACCGCCACCGTACCGGCGCCCACGAAGATCGAAACGTCCTTACCGGCCATGGCATAGTCGAACACCACACTGCTTCCGGACTCGGGCGTGAGACGATAGAGCCCGATGAGATCCGACGACTGAGGGGCCGTCGCCAAAACGGTAAACCCAAGTGAACGATCGGGGATCGGGAAGTCGATCGCAGCCTGAATGCTAACGTCGCCGAGGTCGATCGAAGAGAGAGCGTACAGCGGGCCGCTCCAGGGGCCCTGGCCGCCCGCACCGCCGACAGCCGCACCTCCGCCATCGGCGCCGCTGCTCGCCATGCCCCCGTCACCGCCGGAAGAGCTACTATTGGCTGCCGACGCCGAGCCGCCTCCTCCTTGCAGCGTGGCACCGCCGTGTCCTCCTCCCGCGAGGCCGCCAGCACCTGCCCCCTTCGTGGCAGAGACAGGAACGTTATCGCTTGCGCAAGAAAGGACCATCCCGGCGGCCACGCAAACGCTGAAGAGTCGATCGCGCCTCATGATGTAGAGCATTATCGCGCACTCTGCCCCGCTCCGCGCAACTATCCGAAAGACACTTGTTACGCTGCGCGCCTCGCCGACCTTCGCTCGCTCACCGAGTCCCACCGCACAGGCTGCGCAGGTCAGGCGTCGATACCGAGCTTCTTGATGCGATAGTAGAGCGTCGTGCGATGGATGCCGAGCGCCCTGGCCACCTCAGCCTTGTTGCCGTGGTGAGCCTCCAGAGCCTCGACGAGTTCGCGCCGCTCAATAGCATCGAGGCGCCGGCTCAAGCTGATGCCATGCGTAGCCTCCGAGGCAGGCTCCCGGCTCTCCCCCCCGGTGTCACCTTGAAAAAGAAGATGCGAAACATCGATGGTTTCGCCCTTCGCCAAGATCGCCGCGCGCTCGACGACGTTTTGAAGCTCGCGCTCCCCGCCTGGCCAGGCATACGACCTGAGCTTGCGAAGCGCTTGCGCACTGATCGCGGTCGCCGCCCCAGCATTTCGCGCCGCGTAACGCCGAAGAAAATGTTCGGCGAGGTCCCCCACGTCCTCCGAACGGTCACGGAGCGCGGTCAATCCGATGGGGAACACGCTGAGACGTGAGCTGAGCTCGTCAATGCCGTGGGCTCCGAATTGGCGAGCCGTGCCCACCGTGGAGACGACGAGTCGCACGTCGATCGCACGGCTCTCCGTTTCCCCGATCCGCTCGGTCGTACCCTCGACCAAGAGTCGCAACAACCGAGCCGCAAGTGCCGGCGTCAACTCGCTCAACTCGTGGAGATACAAGGTCCCGCGATCGGCCAGCTCGAGGCGGCCAGCGCGATCGGCAAGCGCCCCCTCGAATGCCCCCCGCTTCCAACCAAACAGTTCCCGCTCGAGCGCTTCGCCGGCAAAGGCAGCGCACGTCACGCGCACGAACGGCCGGCTCTCACGGGGAGAGCTCACGTGAATCGCCCGGGCCGCCACGTCCTTGTCCGATCCGGGCTCGCCGCCGATGAGAACGGGCGTCACGGTCGGCGCCACCTCTGCCACGCGATCGAGAAGCGCCTGGGTCGCCTCGCCTTGACCGACGATCGAGCCAAAGTCGATGGGATCACGCTGTTGGCCCTCAAGATAGCCGGTGTAGGCTCGAAGCTGGTCCCGAAGGCGACGGTTCTCACTCAGGGTAGCCCAAACGCGGATCCCTTGCCGCACGATCGACCCTAACTCATCAGCATTCCACGGCTTTTGAACGTATCTGTCGACTGCCCCACTGTTCACCGCATCGACGAGCACATCCAAATCGGCGTAGGCCGTGAGCAGCACGGCGTAGCAATCGGGGAAACGCTTCTTAATGGCAGCCAGCAGTTCGACCCCACTCGTCTTGGGCATGCGCTGATCGGCGAGCACGACGGCTGGCCGAATGGTCTCGAGGCGCTCCCAAGCCTGGTCGGCTCCATTCGCGTAGGACAGCCGAAACGCCTTGCGAAAGGTGAAACGCAAGGCATCCAGATTGTCCTGCTCATCGTCGACGACGAGCACATCAAACCGAGTCCAGTCGAGGTCATCCATACGAACCTAAACCGTTCGTACTACAAGCCACGGCTCGTGCTAAGGTCCCGCCCCGTCAGCGACTTTGAGAGGTCGCGACGCTGCACATCCAACGGAAACACCGAATAGGGCACAAGGGAGACGCTGTCGTGATCGACGATGTGATCCAAGAGCTAACAGATGGCATCGCCAAGAGCATCGAGGCTTTGCGCCGCGAGCTCGCCAAGGTGCGTACCGGGCGCGCGCATCCCAGCATCCTCGATCGCGTGCGAGTCGACTATTACGGCACCCTCACCCCGCTATCTCAGATGGCGAACATCGGCGCACCAGATGGAAGCATGCTGACCGTCAAACCGTGGGAGAAATCCCAAGCTCAAGCCATCGACAAGGCCATCCGCGAAGCCTCGCTTGGCCTCAATCCGCAAATGAGCGGCGACATGATCCGAATCCCCATTCCGCCTCTCACCGAAGATCGTCGCAAGGAGCTCGTCAAACAGACGAAGCGCGACGGAGAAGATGGGAAAATCGCGATCCGCAAGCATCGTAGGGACGCGCTCGACATGCTGACGTCCCTGCAAAAGGATGGAGACATCAGCGAAGACGATTCGGACCGCGGCAAGAAACGAGTGGAAGAGCTCGTCGCGTCGCGCGTGAAGGACGTCGATAATGTCGTGTCCGACCGCGAATCCCAGATCATGGAAGTCTGAGGCCAAATCAATGCCAGCAATTGTCGTGGTCGGCGCTCAATGGGGTGACGAAGGCAAGGGTAAAATCGTGGACCTTCTCAGCGAGAAGGTCGACGCCGTGGTGCGTTACGCTGGGGGGCCAAACGCTGGCCACACGCTCGTCGTCGGAGACGAGAGACTGGTCTTCCGGCTCGTCCCGAGTGGCATCTTGCACCCCCACACCGAATGCCTGCTCGGATCGGGCATGGTCATCAACGCCGAAGCACTCCTCGGCGAGATAGGTGAGCTCGAAGGCCGCAACATCGAGGTTCGCGATCGCCTGCGCATCTCCGACCGCGCGCACCTGATTCTGCCGTACCACATCACGATCGACGGCTTGCGCGAAAGCAAGACGGGCGGCACCAAGATCGGGACGACCAAGCGAGGGATCGGACCTTGTTACGAAGACAAGATCGGAAGGCGCGGGGTTCGCATGGGCGATCTGCTGAACCTGGATGCCGCACGGCACCGCATCGAAGAGGCGATCGAATTTTGGACCCCTCAGCTCATCGCCATGAACCATGAGGTTCCGAGCCTCGATTCGCTTTGTGCGCCGCTCGATGCACTCGCGAAAGAACTTGGGCCGTTGATCGGCGACACCGCACCGCGGATCGACAGCCTCGTCCTCGCTGGCAAGAAACTGATGCTCGAAGGCGCCCAGGGCACCATGCTCGATATCGACCACGGTACCTACCCATTCGTAACCTCCTCGTCAGCCATCGCCGGCGGCGCCTGCACAGGCTCCGGCATCGGCCCCTCGCGGATCGACCATGTACTGGGGATCACGAAAGCCTACACAACCCGCGTCGGCGAAGGCCCCTTCCCCACAGAACTGAACGACGCCAACGGTGAACACCTCCGTAACAAAGGCCACGAGTTTGGCTCCGTCACGGGTCGACCACGGCGGGCCGGTTGGCTCGATCTCGCAGCCTTGCGCTACGCGCGGCAGGTCAATGGTCTGGACAGCATCGCGCTCACGAAGTTGGACGTGATGAGCGGACTGGACACCATCAAGACGTGTGTCGGCTACGATACGCCGCAAGGACGTCGGGACACCATGCCCCTCGGTAGCCAGGATGGGCTCACCCCCATCTACGAAGAGCACCCAGGCTGGCAAGAGGACATCAGTGGCTGCCGCGAATACGAGGCTCTGCCAGCCACCACCCGCCGTTATCTCGAGTTTGTCACCGAAACGACCGGCCTGCGCATCGATTTGGTGTCGGTTGGACCACGACGACGAGAGACCATCGTGGTGCGAGAGCTGTTCGCGGGCTAAACTGAGCGGGTGACACCACTTGTCGTGACCACGAGCTGGATGGTCCTGCTCAGCGGCAGTCTCGTGGGCTCCTCCGCCACCGAACTGCAAGCCGCCGCTGCGGCGTCCCCGCGCCCGCATGTCTGCGGGCTACTGCACGGAAAGGCGAGGCTGTCGGTGTGGCGCCGTGTGGACGACACCGGTTTGGCGAGCTATTGCCGCTTGCTGGCGCGAGCTGCCGGACGGCTGAACACCGATCCCGCCACTGCCGCCAAACTGGCTGAACGCGCCCACGCTTTGCTGCCCGAGGCCGCCGGCGCGCTCGTGTTGGCTGGCCGCGCGGCGGTGCGGCGAGGCGAGTTGACCGTGGCGACGAAGTACTTCGACCGCGCTGCGACGATCGATCGACGCAGCGTCGAGGCCCCGGTGATCATGTTCGACCGCGCCTTCGCCGCCTGGCGCACTGGAAAACGCTCCGCCGCACTCAAACTGTACCAATCGCTCGTCCCGCGAGCATCACTCATGCCATCCCGTCAAGCTCGCGCGCTCGCCCTCCTGCGCGCAGCTCACCTGACGATGGGCTTCAGTGCGACAGCCCCCCCGCATGACCGGGCGCCGCTTCTGCGACAATCGATCGCCTACCTACGCGAGGCCCATCGCGATCCGCATCACCGGCTCAGACGCGACGTCAGTCTCTCGCTCGCGATGGCGCTCCTTGTCGCGGGTCGGCCCGGCTCAGCCCAAGTCGTATTGAACGAGGACAAGAACCTCGACAAGTGGGCCCCACGCCCGCAAGCCGACTACCTCGACCGGACATATGACAATCATCTGTTGCAAGCGCTGTCGCTCGAACGCCAGGCGCCACGAGATGCCGCTTCGCACTACGCCACGTATCTTTCCGATCCCCGCGCACCCTTTCGAGACGCCATCACGAAACGAGCCAAGACGTTTCGCGGTCAGGGCCAGCGATGACGGGACGTTGCTTGCCGGCCTGCCTGGCCGCGGTGCTGATCCTCCTGATCCACTCGAGCGCCTGGGGCCGAGACTCGGTGTGGCAGCGCGCCGGGTCGCCGGTCCAGAGCAGGCTCGATCGACTGCTCGAAGAAACGGAGGCACTTTACGCCATCGCTCGAAGTGCCCGCCGCGCAAAGTCGCGAGAAGGCCAACGTCTGCTCGACATGTTGCGCGGTCGTCTGTCCGAGGCCGGCGCACGAAAAGCCGATCATCCGCAACTCAATGAGATCTTGGCGCGAGTGGAGTATCAGCTGTACGAGCTGAATCACGACGACCGTTTGCTGCGACTCGCCGCCGCAGGTTTCGCTCGAGCGGCTTCGCGAGCCAGTGGGACGATGGCCCGCGCATCCGCCTTCAACGAACTTGCCGTGTGCCAGGCACGGCTCGGCTCGGCCACCGCAGAACTCACGTCCTACGACGCTGCCCTTCGCCACGAGCCCCACGCCGAGACGCGCGCCATTTTACTGGCCAACCGGGCGGAAGGTCACATGGTGCGCGGCGACATACGACAAGCGATCCGTGGCTACCGGGTGAGCTTGCGCGGCACCCCTGCGACCGCTCGCCATCGCTTGTCGGTCACGACACTTTGGGGACTCGCCGTCGCCCTCGATCGCGATGGTGACCTCGATCAGGCCTTCGAACAAATCCGTTTAGCCCGCAGCTACGACCCCCAAGACGCACAGTTGCAGGGGCCCCATTGGTTCTTCGTCCCCGCCCACGATGTTCATTGGTACGCTGCGCTGGGGCATTGGGCGCGCGCTCGCCAGAGCAAGCTGACGGCCGACCGACGGAAACACTACCGTCACGCTTTGGAAGCATGGGATCGATACATCGCTCAGGCGCACCGAAAAGACCGCTGGATAGGAATCGCGACGGAACGCCGCGCCCGATGCCAACGCGAGCAACAACATGCCGAGCAAGACCCGAAGAGCGATCGTTGATGCGCCAATCGACCAAGTGTAGGATCGAGGCGATGCGAATCGGGCGGGCCAAACAATACGCAGCGTTCCTATCGGCCACGACCATCCTTCTCGTGGCCACGGGCTGTCCGCTCGAGCCCTTCGACGTCCCCTTCCTCGGCTGCGAGGATGTGGTTTGCGATGACGAAAACCCGTGTACGCGCAACCGCTGCGACGAGACGACAGGGGAATGTGTGTTCGAGCTGTTCGTTTGCAACGACGACAATCCTTGCACGCTCGACATGTGTCATGACGAATCGGAGAGCTGCCTGTTCGAGCCGATGAAGGTCAACACCTTGTGCGAAGACGACGATGCCTGCAACGGCATCGAGACATGCAACGCCGAGCAGCAGTGCTCTCCCGGACCGCCGACGAAGACCGACGACGACGATGAGTGCACGACCGATAGCTGTGATCCCAAGACCGGCGAGGTCAGTCACGCGCCGATCGCGGGCTGCGGCGTGGCGTGGGACCAACTTGCCACCAGCGGCGCGCCTCCCGCCCGGAGGCTCCACACTGCCGTCTGGACCGGTAACGAGATGATCGTCTGGGGAGGCCGCGATGACGCGGTACCAACCACCGCCCTGAACACCGGCGCACGTTACGATCCGGCTACCGATACCTGGTCGGCCGTAAACGAAACGGGGGCGCCGGAAGGACGCCACTCTCATAGCGCGGTGTGGACCGGCGAGGTCATGCTCGTCTGGGGGGGCTTCGGCACATCGGACTATCTCACCGACGGCGCCGCCTATGATCCGGAGACCGACAGCTGGATCCCCATCGCGTCGAGCGGCGCGCCGAGCGGACGCACGCTCCACAGCACCACATGGACGGGAAGCGAGATGATCGTTTGGGGCGGGCTCAAGGGCGTGGCCGGGCTCAAGACGGGGGCGCGCTACAACCCGAAAAGTGACACTTGGGCGCCCGTCAAGACGAACGGTTCGCCGTCGCAACGCTTCTTGCACGCTGCGGTATGGGCTGGCAGCGAGTTGGTGATATGGGGCGGTACGGATACCTTCGATTGGCTGGGCAACGGCAAGTTCTACAAGCCGGGCAGCAACAGCTGGACGGACGCCATCAATACCAACGGAGCGCCTCGGGCCCGCGAAGACGCCACGGCAGTATGGACCGGATCGCAGGTGCTCATCTGGGGCGGCAATGACGGCGGCGTCTACTTGAACGACGGGGCTCTGCTCGACGTCGGCGCGCCGAACGGCGGGAGCTGGACAGCGATGAACGACACCCAAGCGCCCTCCCCTCGGTACAAACACAAGTCGGTATGGACGGGTCAGGAGCTGATCGTTTGGGGTGGTTGCGGCGGCATGTCCTGCGGAGAGCTGTACGACGATGGAGGCGTTTGGCAGTCTGTCGCAGCTGGAAACAGTTGGTCGAAGATCGCCGGCAACAACGGCCTGAGTAAGCGCACCCGGCACAGCATCGTGTGGACGGGCCAAGAGGTCATCGTCTGGGGAGGCAGCGGCGACGACGAGGCGCTAGGCAACGGCGGACGCGCCACCATCGCAAGACTGCTGGCGCGCTGAGCCACCGACGCGGTCAATCGAAGGTCGCAAGCTTGAGCCGTCCAGAGGCGACCCAAGCGACGGCGATCCGGTCATCGAGACCGCCGACACTTAGGCTCAGCGAGCCCACCGCCGTCTGTGGATCCGGCGTATTTAGCGCCGCGGGGCTCGTCCAGCGAGCGGCCTCCGATGTGGCTGACAGCTGGTCGTTGCTCCGCCGCACATACACCACGTCCGCATCGTTAGCAGACTTCTCCTTCCAGCTCACGGCGACGCCGCCGTCCCTGCCGGTATCGAGCGCGGGGCAGGACGCCCGGTCATCGAGGCTCAGGGTCAGCGGCTCGCGGCCGGTGGCGAGCCAGCTTCCCGCCCCGTGGCGGTGCGCCAACTGAACGCGACGCGATCCAGCCGGGGACACCTCGAGCCAGCTCAGGTACAAATCTCCGCCAGCGGAAAACGCCATCTGTGGGCAACGGATCACCCGACCGGACGCGGTGAACACGTCCTCGAAGGAGGCGGGCCTTTGCCAGTCACCATCGGGCTGCCTCGTCGCCAGGAAAACACCGCTCTCCCCGAAGGCGGTCGGTTGAGTCCACACCACAGCCCGCTCTCCACCGGAACTGATCGCAGGGATGCTGTCATCGAGGAACATGCCGTCACCTCCCTCGGCGCCAGGGTGGTCCAAACTGAGCTGCTCATCGGCTTCAGGACGCGAGAAGCCACCGTCAAGCGAGCTGCCCTCGCTCACGAACACATTGAGCGGGCCGCCTACCGATTGGTACCAGCTCACCAGCGCTTCACCCTGGGCGTTGATCACGATCTTCGGCTCATTGGTGAAGAGGATCGCCGGCGACAAGAGATCTTGCACGCTCTCCGGACCGTGCAGCTCGCCGTCGTGCTTACGCACAACCGCCACGCCGTGTCGCTGCCCCGCAACCTGGCTGAACACCGTCACGACCTCGCCTTCGGGTCCAACCGCCACATCTGGGCTGTACGCGGACGACTCGAACGACAATACCTCTCCGTCTTGCGCCAAGGGCTCCCAATCCGCGGGCGGCTCGCGGTGAACGCCGCGTATGAGCGTGCGGTCGTTGCGAGAGGCCTCCCAAACGAGAGCCGCGTCTCGATTTTCCCCGGTCGCCAGCCGCGTGTAAAACAACGCCTCTGGGAGGCCAGCGGCAAAGGTGTGGTACCCAAAGACCCCGCCTCGACCGAGTTCTTGCGCGAAACGCAGGCGACTCTCCTGAAGCGGAAGCACCGCCTGCCACGAGAGCAGCACCTGCGCGCTGGCGTCGATCGCCACGTTGACCTCGTTGGCGCTTCCCATGGATTCGACAGCGTGGGCCGTCCACGCGCGCAAGCCACAAGCCTCACCGGCCGTGTCGGCCCGACTCCACGGCGGACAGCAATCGCCGGAATCGAGCTGTCTATAGGCCGGACAGACGCAGTCGCCGTCGCCACATACTGGCCGCTGTACCGGAGCGCACGCGACCAACCCCACCAGGCACGACCCGCAGGCGAGAGCCCGCACGCCGCGAGCGACCGAGGGTGCTAAACGCCTCGTGTCACTCGCCGCAGGTGTGGCTGAAATGCGCATGGCCCGACGCCACCAGCGCCAACTTCGAACCTAGGGCTGCGGGATGCACTCTTTGTAGCAACAGAGAATGTCACGCTTCTGGCTGCTACAGGGGCCGCCGTTGGCGTTGGCACCAACATCGCCCGTCCCGTTGGGCCCACCCATGGACCCGGGGCTCCCCTGATGGCCATCACTCCCTACGCCCGTATACTTCGTGTCCTGGTCAAAGTGATACGTCGGGACGGTTGCGTTGTTACCATCTTTCGTGAGATCGACGTACTCGCCCTTGGCGATATGACCGGTCGGGTAGGTCCAGTCGTTGCATCGACCGCCCGCTCCGGGAGGCGTAGAAGTGCCATTGGCATCGTAGCCACCGTTGGAATCGATCATGACGGTTTCCGACACGCGGTGAAGCCAAAAGTCCTTCGGGCCGTTAGCGATACCAAGCTTGGTCTGGTTCTCGGCGCTGTCGAGTTCATTCTTCTTCAAGGCCGCGTCGAGTTCGCGATATTTACATGCGTGGTGCGCGCCGCGCGCCTTGCACATCGCGTCACCCGCGGCGACACCAATATCGCCACCGTAGGCCCACACCGGAAGCGAACCGACGCCCGCCGCCACAGCATTGGGGTCCATCGGGTTGCTGACCACACTGTGGAAGATGAGCTGCTTGTCGCAGTCGACGATGTCCATTCCGCCGGCACTCGTCACGGGGTCCTTGCAGTCGTCCGGGCACATGTCGTTCTCGCTCATGATGCCGTCGTCGCAATCCTCGCCGAGGTGCGCTTGCGTGATCCCGTCGCCGCAGACCGGCTCGCTGCAGTCGTTCGGGCATTCGTCATCGTTGACTTCGTTGCCGTCATCGCAGAATTCGCCGTCGTTCGGCTCGCCATTGCCGCAGTCGGGATTATTGCCCGGGCCGCTGCTCGTCGGATTGGACGAGGTACTCGAGCCGTCCGTGCAGTCGTTGGCGCAATCGTCGTCGTCCTTGTCGTTGCCGTCGTCGCAATCCTCGCCGTCGTCGACAACGCCGTCACCACAGGTGGATTTCTGGCACAAATTGTTGCAGCCGTCGTTTTCGTTGATGTTGCCATCGTCGCACTGTTCGGTGCCCTCGACGCGGCCGTCACCACAAAATGCGGTTCCTGATCCGTCGTCTACGGTGTCAGTTCCACCGCACGCGCCGAACCACGTTCCCGCCAACAACACTGTTCCACACAACCCGAGCCAAGCTTTTACCTGTAATTTCATTTTTCCTCCACGACGCCGTTCGGTCAACGGTAGCACAATTTCACGCCGTGCGCGTATTGCTTCTGCCGAGAAATGAGTTGAGCGCTGAAGCTCAATTCAGGCGAAACATGACCATGCCAGGCTGATTGCTCTTGACCTTGATCGTGCGCGAGCGGGTCGCCTGGCCGGTCCGTGCGCAACTCACGGTGTGGACGCCCACCGGTACCTTGAGACGAATGCTGCTGGTGGTGCCTTGGCCTTGACCATCGACGGTAAACGAACAGCTTCCTCCGACCGCGATGGCGACCAATGTCCCCGACCCATCTCCTCTGCCTCCACCAGTACCCGTGGAGGCAGAGGAGGAGGACGAGGACGACGAGGAGGACGACGAGGAGGCAGAGGAGGAGGAGGAGGAGGACGACGTGGAGGAGGACGTGGATGACGTGGCGCCGCTGGTCCGCGGAGTAGGGTATCTCAGTGGCCCCTTGACCAGCCGTGGGCCCGCGCCGCCCGCGTCGGCGTCACTCGGAGCTCCTCCGGCGCCATCCGCCGCAGAGGCGGATGGCGACGCCGATGCAATCGTCACAGCTCGCCGGCCACCACTGTCGTCGTCGTCAGTGGTCCCTTCAACCGTCGGCGCCGTACGCAACGAGAAGTAAAGCACCACGGCGAGAACCGGGATAAGGAACACCGCAACTCCGATGGCGACGGTGGCAAACTTTCGCTGGGTTGCTCGCTTACGCTGCCCCAAGGCGTCTTGGGCGGGAAAACTGCCTGTGGAACTGGGACGCCCAGCAGCTGACGTCGACTCATCTGCGCCAGGCGATGATGAGGCTGGGGGGGCTACGGAACTGGAGTCGGACCCGGACTTGCGCTTCGGCGGCGGCGGCGTACGGCTGCCCTTCGCACCGGATGTTGCCGGCGGCACCGTGTAAAATTGAGTCCGCTCCATGTCGGAGACCTGCTCCTCAGGCGCGGCCGCTCCCCCCGCTTCGCCGACATCATCGGTAAATGACTCGAGACCCGCGCTGCGAGCAAGGGGCGACGTCGCAGAAATATTGGGCGCATTCGTTGGCGCGGCCTCGTCCCCGGTACTCGACAACCGCCCGATTCGCTCGATCAAGAGCTGGCCCTCTGCAGAGGCGTAGGGCCCTAGGGCATGGGCGAGAGCGTAGACGCTTCCGAATCGGCTAGCCGGATCTTTTGCGAGCGCCCAATCAATGATTTGGTCCAGCTGCTTGGGCACGTCGGCTCTCAAGCGACTGATCGGTACGTGCGCCTCGCGGGTGATCTTGATCATCAACTCGGCCATGTCGCCACTGAATGGCGGAGTCGCGGCAAGCAGTTCATACAGGACACAACCCAACGACCACACGTCGGTGCGGTGATCGATGTCGCTGGTCTTGCGCACGAGCTCTGGGGAAGCATAAGGCGAGATCCCGAAAATCGCGGTCATCTCACTTTGCCCACCTACCGATGGACCGCTGTCCTTGAGAACTTTCGCGGTGCCAAAGTCGGTGATTTTCACGAGCGCGGATCCACCGCGCCGCTTGGTCAGGAACAGATCGGAAGGCGATAGCTCCCGAACGATGATGTGGTGACTGTGCGCTTCCTGGATCGCCTCGCACGCTTGGAGGACGTACAAAATGGCCTCGTCCAAGCGCAGGGCGCCTCGCTGCTGGATGTACGAGCCCAGGTCATCGCCATCCAGATATTGGCGCACGAGAAAAAACGATCCGTCGGAATGGGTGCCGACGTCGATGATGCGCGCGGCGTGCTCCGACTCGAGCTTGGACAAGGTCCGCGCTTCTCGGCGAAAGCGTTCGACCTCCTTGCGGTCGCACATTCCCGGTGCCAGCAGGCGGATGACAACATGCTGATCGAACTCCGTATGCCGGCCCTCAAGGAGAAAACCGCGCTTTTGCGCAAGTACCCGCACGACACGGTACTTCCCAGCAACGACGTCTCCGGGCTTCATGCTTTTCGTTTTGCCTGCCGTACCATCCGGAATCAAGGACGTTTCTCGTTGAGCATGGCATATGCTCGCGAGTTTGGGCCCGTTCGTGCCGTTTCGTAGGTAGTTTTTCGCGTTACGGAAGGCGCGCTAGCGCAGCTTCGCACGCCTGACGCACGCTGTTCACGTGATCACCGCGAAGCCAGCCTACCACACAGAGATCCGCATCGTCGAAAGGGTTGAAGACCTTGCCGCCCTTGTGCCCTTCCTTGCCACGGCCCTTGAGGACCAAAAGCAGTTGATTGACCGCTTGTCCGGCCGGATCGCTGGCCACGTCTTGCGTCTTTTCTGGCTGGACACTGCAAACGGCCAGATAATTCGCGAAACGCTCGAAGACGGTCGTTGCGTTGCCTCCAGAGCGGTTTAGTTCGCTCGAGTGGCGCAAGCCCAACTCTCCGTAGAGCCTCATCGGGCGATAGTCGCTGCCATGACAATCGAGCGTCCCGCAGCGTCGTTCCATGAGTTCGGACACGTGATCCATGAACACGGCTCGATCTGGACACTCGATGGTTATGCGATCATCCAAATCCTTGGCTTTGCAGGCGGTCAACGACATGACCACCAGTCCCAGCAACACGATGCGCGGCATCATGGCGTACCTCCTGTTCCCCCGGTCGCAGCCTGGCCACCGCCAGTCGCTCCCGCACCGCCACTTCCGCCCGTGCCCGGTGCTCCGCCCGTAGCTGCTGCCCCGCCCGTGCCCGGTGCTCCGCCCGTAGCTGCTGCCCCGCCGGCATCCGCTCCACCGGTGCCGGACGCCGCCGCGCCACCCGTGCCGGGGGAACCAACCTGGATCTTCCCGCAGCGCTCTTCGGGCGGGATATTATCCGGATCCACCAAAACCGCGCCCGCAGAGTCACGAGACTGGCCCGTGCTTGCATCGACCGTCGGGTCGTTGGCCACGCGCGACGGTGTGGCGAGAGTATGGCAACCTGCGCACGATCGTTCCCGACCGATGAGCGAGCGCATGAATCGATTGCCCACTCGAATCGTCAAAGGAAATGCCGCGTCGGGCCAGTCGCTCGTCTCGAGGTAGAAATTGCCGGCCGAATTCGTACACGCTTTCTGCGAAGCACCGTTCGAGTCGTAGATCGTCACGAAAACCCCTTCGACCGGAGCAAGCTGCAGCGTGTTCAGGTCCTGGGCGTAGATCGTGCCGCCAATGGCCATCTCTGGTTCGGCAGCCTCGTAGGTACTGTGGCATAAGACGCAGGGCTGGCCTGCGCGATGCTCGGCACTGGGACCTGCCGCATCCTCCGGAGGGAGTTTGTCGATCTGATCTTGAATAACGGGGTCCATACGACAGCTCGACCACAGAGCGGCCGCCGCGAACAGGACCAGCAAGCTGCGCCACACCGGCCATCGGCGCAATAGGTCAAGCCGACGGCGCGCCGTCCGACGAGGCGTGGGCCCAGTGGCCGCGGTAATGTTCTTCACCTTGCGCATCATTCGATCTCCATCTCGACTGCCGTCGCCGTGAACAATCCCATGCGATCGAAAAGGTACAAGTGATCCTGAAAGCGGGTGTAAATGCCCTCGGCGTACACCGAAGCGCTGAAGACCTCGCTAAGTCGCATCCGTAGGCTCGTCCCGCCGCTCACGGCCCACAGAGGTCCGAGTTCACGGTCGGTCGTGCGGTACTTGGGAAGGTCGTATGTGCCAAGCGTGTTGCGCGGCGCAGCGTAGGCGCGCCGCCAAAAATCAACCGGCCCCTGCAAATGAAAGCGAGCGTGGGGCCCGAGCGTGAAGGTATCGTTGATCGTCCACAAGAACCTCAGGTCGGTCGTGCTGGCCCGCTGCCCCCAGCTATCCATGTAGAGCCGCTCGCTCAGGCGCAAGGTCGCGCCGAGATCGAAGCGATGAATACCCCGAAGCAGAGCACCGTAACGTAGACGCTTGAGGGGCAGTTGCTCCAAAGGCATCGATTCGAGCCGCGCAGCGTGTATGAGTTCGGGCGCAGCACCCAGCGGAATCTCCGACGTCTGGATGACGTCCGGATCGAACACCGGCACATGCCGATAGGGCTTGGAGGAATCGCCATCTTCGTATTGGAAGGTCCCAACGAGCGCGGCCAAGGTCGAAGCCGAAAACACGATCGAGCTGCCCGCATTGACGGAATGACGCGTGATATTCCGGCTAAAAACATCGAACGACGTTTTTGCACGACCGATCGTGTCGAAACCAAAGCCGTAGCTCACGATCGGGGACACCATCTTGTCAAACAGGTCCGCCCGGATACTGCCGCCTAGCCCTCGACCGATGTAATCGGGCTCGGCAGACACCGAGCCACTCACGCCCGCGGTGACCAACCCCATCTTGTAGCCGCCGCCAAATTTACCGCCCGCGCGAACCTCGTCCCAACGACGCGAAGCGGTGGCAACGATGTCTGCAGACGCCGTCGTGACGACGTCCACGATCGCGGTCGCGCCGACATTCCAGCCCTGGGTGGGCTGCACCGCCGCCACGTAGACGGAGGGTGAAAGCACGTCGACATTGTCGTTGTCATTGTAGCTGGCAACCTCGATACCCGCCTTGAAGTTGAGCCCCTTCTCGAGGATGCCAAACTTCGCTTTGCAGGCGCGCTCTTCACGGGCCGTTCGGGCCCCCGTCATGCACTGCTGAAACGGCGATGACAGCTTGAACTTGGTCAGGTCGAACCGCAGCGTCTCGTGCCGCTGAAACCGCACATCCTTCGCGAAGTTGAACTTGGTCCCGCCGCGGACACCCAAGACTTGGATGTTGGCCAAGCCCGGGTTGTGAGGAATGGGATTGTCGACCTCTTCAGCCGAAATCTCCTTGCCGTCGACTTTCACGACCGCGTCGCGAATGCCGACCTTCTTGATGTTGAGCACCAGAATCTTCGGCGTGGCGGTGACCACGTCTTCCAGATAATCAGAAATCTCCTGCACGAGCTTCGAATTACCGTCACGCTTGGCGAGATCCCTCGCAGCCGCGGCGTCCCGGTGCGCCTCGAGCAACAGCCCGCCCTTGTCCTGACAGCGGGCCAACATCAACTTGCCCTCGGCGTACTCGCCCATCACCGTGGCGCCGATCATCGTCGCCATGCACGCTTGCCAGTCGCCAGACCCGAGTTGGCGTCGCGCCTGGTCGACGGAAGCCATCTGGTTGGCGCTTGGACCTTTCGGCGCGGCGACCGTCGGCACCGGCGGCGTTGCACCATTTCCAGCCTTCACTTTCACGGAAGCGGCTGCAAAGGCAGCCCGCACGCGACGCGTCACGAAACGCTGATCGGGCTTCCCCGTGGCATCTTTCGCCAGAGCCCACTCGAAACGCTTCTGGGCTTGCTTCGCCTTGCGCCTCAACGCGAACAAGGTGCCCTGCGCAAGGAAAATCTTGGCCTCCAATTCGTCGTCGCAGCCCTTGCTCAGGCATAGCTCTTCGGCGGACTTGAGCTTCGCGGATGCCGCATTGTACTTTCGATAAGGCACCTGCCCCATCGCAGCCTTGTGGAGGGCCTTCGCCTCGGCGTCACCCGAAGCGTGCGCCGTCGATGATCCCAGCGTCATCCACGAGCAAACGGCGGCAGTAACGATAGCGTACTTCAATTGTTCGGTGCTCCGCAGCGGATCCACTCCGCAATGGTATCGAGTTGCTCTTGAGACAACGGCTCGCCGGGGCTCTTCCCTTGAAGCTTCGGCATCGGCGACCCACACGGGCCGCTCAAGGTTAGCTCTTCGCTGACAAAGTCGTTATCCACTCCATCCGCGAACGCCAAGTTGCACATGATGCGAGATTGACCCGGCTCACAATCAACAATGTAGGGCCCGCTGCCAGCGATCTTGTAGTTGGTGAGTTGAGTGTACGCGGTGTCGGATTGCCCGGGTGGCATGAATAAACCGGCAGCGCCCATCTCGTGGCAACCGGCGGCGCCGCATGCGCCGGTCGGTTCCGCGGCCTCGGTGGGCGCATCGAGAATCCCCTCGAAGATGTCTTTCGACCAGCTCACGCCGCAGTTCGGATCCACGGTGCAGATTGGGCCCGCGCCACTCGAACTCGACGAGGCGGCAGACGAACTCGTGCCGCCGGCTACCCGTGCCGGATCTCCGAACAGAACGTCCTCTTCGGTTGCGCACCCGAACTGAAAAATACACGCAGCTACAAACGTCGTACCCACGGCAGCACGGAACCAGTTGCTCGAACCAGTCGACTTGTCTTTCATTCGCATCCCCGTCCCGATCATTCAACCTGAGAGGTTAGCCCGTATCGCTCCGTGCCGCGACCGTAAAAACACCACACTCGACGAATTGAAAGAACCGGGTGTGCTCATGGGTCACGGGCCGTTGAGTTGGCGCGCCGGTGACGACGGGTACGCGGCCTAACTAAGGGCAGAGCCGCGGTCGTTCGACATGGTCCGACGCGCGCGAGATGCGCCCGTTCGTATCGAACTCGCTCACCTACGTGATACCGGTTTTCGGCGCTCCGAGGAGCCAGAAGCCATGGGGTGCTGGGTAGGAAACAGACCGCTGCTCAGAAGATCCAAGTGGCGGCCATGCCCCCACCCTTCGTCCCAGCAAACGGCGTCAGCGTGGGAACCGCAGCGCTGTCTTCCTCGGCCCCGTCGTCGCTAAACAACAATACGGTTCCTGTAATACCGAAAGTGAGGGCCACGCCGAATGACATATCCGCGATCAAGGCAGAACGTTCAGCCTTGTCCGCATTGTCAACCGTCGGATCGGCGTCAAAATCGCTCTTCGCTCCGAGGGCCTGTACCCCGAAAACACTTCCGAGCACGGCTCCTGCACCCGCCACACCCAAGGTGACGTAGGCAGGCACCTTGGAACGGCCGTCTGCTTCGTCCACGATAGCCTCATCGGATAGGGGTTCAGGGACGGGCGCCACCGGAGCGGTCGCTGGCGGCGCAGCGGGAGCCGTCGGTTTGAGCGTGGCAGCCACGGGATGCGTCCCTCCGGCCGTCACCTCCACCTCGTGTGAGCTGCTCGCGTAGCCGTCTGCCGACACCACCACTTTGTGCGCGCCTGGGGCGAGCTCAAGCGTACAGGAATTGGGGCAAGCGTTGTTCTTCTCGGCCTTGCCATCCACGGTGATCGTGGCCTTGGCCTCCCCAGGCGTCACGGTCACGTTGACCACACCTGGGAGGGTTGCCTTCAGCTCGCCTATGCGCTTCGTGGCCGCATCGATACGTGTCTGGTGCTTCTTCGCACTGGGCTTGGAGTCCAAAAACACCTGATACGCTGCGATGGCTTCCGCCGGCTTGTTTGCGAGGTCGAGAGACTGGCCGATCATGAACTTCGGCTTGGCCCCGGGAAGCAAGCCCTCCGCCTTGCGATAGGACTCGAGGGCTCCGGCGTAGTCTTTCGCGTCGAAGAGCTTCTTTGCAGCCTTGAATGCAGCGACCGCTTGCTTCAACTTGGACTTGCCGAAGGCCGGCTTCGCCTGCGCTTGGGCATCGGTCGGCGTCGCCATGACGACGGCGCCAGAAAGTGCGGCCAATGTTCCCAGGATTAATACTCGATTGCGCATCGCTTTCATCATCTCCATCTCGTGTGCTTGCACACGATCACTGAATAGCCCGGTCAGCATCCCGGGTACAAGCCTCCTGAGAGGTTTTTTCGAGACGTGCCTGCGCATCTTCACCCCTCGCGGCACCGGAAACATGCCTCTTTCCGCCGGAGTCATGAACGATTTGACCCGAGCCAGGCTATGCTGAGCCAAGGCCATGAGGAACCGCACCATCGACTCGATTGTAGCCCTCGGTCTCGGCCTGTGCACAAACTCGATATGCGTGCTTGACGCGCGGGCAGCCGACTTGCCGGCTACCGAGGTTGCCCCTCAAGCAGCTCTTCGTTACGAAATCGAGGGGATCGAGTTCCGCGGCAACACCCGTACGGCCGATTCGGTCATTCGACGCTTCGTGCCCTTCAAGAGCGGCGATGTGCTCGCGGTCGACGACCCCGAAATCGAGATCACCCGCTACCGCCTACTGACAGCGGGCTTCTTTTCGAAGGTCCGTGTTTCGCTCCGCCGCGGGCGGGAGCGCGGAAAGGCCATCCTCTCGATCGAGGTGGTGGAGCGGAACACGCTCATCATCGACCACATCTCCATGGGCATCGCGGCCGATGAAGACAAAGATGGGCAGGCAGAACTGCTGTCGCCCTATTTCGGTTTGGGCGTGGCAGAAGCCAACCTCGCCGGACGAGGCATGCGACTGAACGCCGGCGTGGCGGTCGCGGCGGACCAGTGGGCGATGACCACCGGGTTCGCAGACCCGGCCATTTTCAAGAGCAAATGGTCCTTCGACACCTCCCTCTACTACGTGGACGGACGCGACTTCTTCGGAACGAAAGACGTCTCCTTTGAGAGCCCGCTTCTGTCCCAAAAAACGGTCACCGATTACGCCATCGTCGACTACACGCGATTCGGCGGCTCAATTGGCGGAGGACGCGATCTGACGCTCCTCACCCACTTGAGCTTTGGGTATCGGCTCGAGGCGGTCGACGCGGTTGTGCCAGTCGTCGCCTCCCACGTACGAGGAACCACCCGCGAGCCTATTCGCTTTCACATCCTGGGCGGCAAGAGCGTCCACTCATCACTCCACGCGGCGATCCGCTACGACAGTCGCAATCGACCCTTTTTGCCCACCGCAGGAACGGTCGCCGCCCTACGAGGCAGCGTCGGGCTGACCCCCCTCGGAAGCAATTACGGTTACCAGAAGTTCGAAGCACAGTACCAGCGATGGTGGACGTTGCCGTGGGCCCACGTCATCAGCCTCCAATCGCAGATCGGTGTGGTCCACGGCGATGCTCCGTTCTTCGAGCGGTTTTACGTGGGCGACTTCGCCGAGGCACTCCCTGGACGAATCTTGGGAATCAACCCTGACCGCCGGCAGCCTCCCAACCTCTTCAATACAGCCATCGAAGAGGTCCGCTACGGCGACTACGCGGCCCGGCTCGTCAGCGAGTATCGGGTCGAACTGTACGAAGGGCGTAGCTCGATCTACGGGATCGACTTGTTTGGCCGTGTCGGGCTCTACAGCGTCATGTCGCACCGCGACCTGACAGACGCCGCCACGGGGTATGAGGGGGCCGCGCGCATCCCAATCGACTTGACTTACAACCTGGGACTACGCGTCGAAACCGAAGTCGGCGGTTTCTCGCTTGGCTTCTCCAATCTCCTCGGTTTGCTGCCAGCCCGGGGCGGGGATCGCAAGTGAAGAACCCCGCGGCCTGGGTCGCTTCCGCATCCTTCTGCATCCTGCTCACGGCTGCCCCCAGCGCCGCTGCACAGACCAAAGGAAAGACCGCTCGCAAGCTCAACCGACGCAACGCCAAGCTGGAATTGTCCGGTGGATGGCTACGTCTGACGACGTCCTGGCAAGACGCTGTGGACGCCAACATTCAAAGGAAGCTCTTGAGTGGGCTGCCCACGGTGGTCGTGAGTCGGGCTTATCTCTTTGGCCAGAAGTCGAAACGGGCCGTCGCACTCAGTGTGAAAACATGCCGTATCGTGTACGACCTTTGGGACGAGGTATTTCGGATCGATCTATGGCAGATGCAGACGAGCGGCTCACGAGTGGCCGTCAACGTCGACGGGGTGCTTCGCCACTGCGGCGGGGCACGTGGTTTGCCACTCGTGCGCGCCTCCTCCCTCGATCCGCAGGGTAGCTATTTCGTTGCCGTGCGGGTGGAAGTCAACCCGCTCGACGACAAGATGCTGAAGCGCATACGGCGGTGGGTGGCCCGTCCGCGCGGTGCCGCCACGGTAAGCACCGGAGACTCGCTCTTTGGTAGCTTCGTCGGGTTGTTCATCACACAAGTCCCTTCGGCCGACCGCGCGATCGCCTTCCGCGGGCCTCTCTTCACGATGCGCAGCGTCGCCGGGCTCACCCCCCCCCGCCGTCCACGACCGTAACGAGGCGCCTCAGGAGTCCCTGGCCGCCTCCTCGTCGTCGCTACCGGCCGCCTCCTCGTCGTCGGCCTCGGCTCGGCCGACCCCATCATCCTCATCGTCCTCAGGTTCCGCTCGTGGGGGGTCGGAACCGGCGTCAGTCTCCGGGTCGGAGTTCGGCGCAGCCTCGGACTTGCGCTTCGAATTCGACTCGGGCGACTCCTCGACCAAATCGGACGGAAGGTCCAACGACATGGCGGTCTCGGGGTGTGCAAGCGCAGCTCGGTCGAACACGAAATAGGCACCGCACGCCGCCACTCCACTCGCCAAGCCGATAAACTGTGAGGTGGAGAGCGCCATCAGCGCCGGGCCGGCGAAGTTCTCCGGACGAAGGGCGATCACCAGCGCCAAGGCAGGAAGGAACGCGAGGGCCTGACTGATCCGCCGCGCCCGCTCGGAGTCGATGAGACGGGACACACTGATTGCGTACCCACCGGCGAACAGAGCGAGGCACAGGGGCAGCAAGATGTGCTCCGGCAGACTCGGCGGCACGGTGCCGCGCTCGGGGTCATCGCGCACCATCTCGAGAAGAAACCGGCCGACGCCATAGGCAAAGGTGAACAACAGAAAAATCTGGCCGCGAAACGACTGACGGCGTCGCGCCCATAGGAGCAATACGAGCAACGACAAGCCAAGTAAGGACTCGTAGATCTGCGTCGGATGAACCGGCAAGGAGCTGGTCGTCGAGGCGTCGATGAGGCCCAGTTCTTGGTGGCGAACCCACGCCGGCGACCCCGAACTGCCGGGGAGAGTCGCCTCATCCCATCGGGGAAAGGTCCCGAGAGACTTCAGCCAGGCAGGAGCTTCGGCGGTGAGCGTGCCTCCGTAATCGCACCCGAAGAGGTAACAACCAATGCGGGTGATCATCAGTCCGGACGCCAAGCTCGGGACCGCCACATCAGCCCAAGGCAACAGTCGAATGCGCTTCAAACGGAGGTAACTCCACGAACCGAGGAAACCACCAAGGAAGCCACCGTAGGCCACGAGACCACCACTGCGCATCGACAAGATATCCCCGAGGGAACCAAATTCTTCGAGATTGGTCACCACGTACAGCAGACGCGCAGCCACGACCGCGCACACAGCCGTGATGACGTAATTGTTCGCCATCGTCTCGCGGGGCAGGCCGTCGCGTTCGGCGAGCGCGAGCGTCAGGTACCAACCCACGACGAAGGACAAGCCGAGCATGACTCCGTAGCTGTAGATCGGGAGAGAACTCATCTGCCCGACAACCGGGAAATTCCAGCTCGGAAGGGGAATGCGAAACAGGATGGGATGCACGCCCCACTCATACGCGAACCACGCCCGCTCTGCTATGATGACGAAGACGTCTGTCTTACTCTTGGGTACCCGAGTCGTACGAGCGACGCCGTCCCAGACCGTCCGGCACCATGGAAAAAAACGAGATCCAGGATTTGGTCGACAGCCTAAACCCGCGGTTGGAGCGACTGAGGGCATTGTACGAGCAGTACTTCATGGGGATCGAGAGGATTCCACCCGCCACCCTTCGCAAGGACATCGACCGCGCATTTTGGCGCCTAAGGCGGGAACGATTCAACAACACCGCGCTGCGGTTCCGGTTTCAGCAAATATTGCAGCGCTACAACGTCTACAAGCAGCACTGGATGCGTATCATGCGCGAAATCGAGCGCGGAACCTATCGCCGAACGGTCGCGCGGGCAGCCCGTCGATTCGACAAGGAAACGCTCCGCGGCGTAGCCGGCAAAGCAGGCGTCTCAGCGGCCGAGCGACATGCGGCATCCGTTGCAGAAGACGAGGCTCCTACCCCCCCCCGCGGCATGGCGACCAGCGAGATCGACCAGCTCGCGCAGGCGGCCACCACTGCGCTGCTCGGTCAACCCGGACCGGCGCCAGCCGCCGCAGCACCGCCGACCGCAGCACCGCCGACCGCAGCACCGCCGACCGCAGCACCGCCGACCGCAGCACCGCCGACCGCAGCAGGACCTCGCTTGCGCCCGCCGACGCCAGCCGGAGCCGGTCGCACCGAAAATCCAACCCCGGCCCGTGGCGACGAGACCCGAGCCTTATACGACAAGCTCATCGCAGCCCGTCGCGCTCAGGGCGACCCGAACGCCAATCTCAGCTACGACAAGCTTCGCCGCAGCCTCGACAAACAGCGGCAGCAACTGCAAAGAAAGCATGGCAGTGACAAGCGTATTGCTTTTGAGGTCATCGATCGTGGCGGAAAAGCCATGATCCGCCCGGTCGTCAAGAACGAGTAACGCGGAGCGTCCGCCGGGCTGCCAGACTCACGTGCCTGAACTGACGTTCACGCGCCTGATCCCGCTCGCCTTGTCGTCGCAAAACAGGATGGCGCAACTCCGATTTTCGACGGATTGCACCCTCGCACACAGGGCCGCCAAGTCGGTATCGGCATCGACAACCTCGCCGTCCACGGGACTGCCGCCGTCATACTTCACGTCGTCGAGCGCGACCCACCGCTGCCGGTAGCGCGAATCTGCGCAGAGCTCGGCCCATGACATCCGGCCGCTCGTGTCCGCTTCGCTCATGCACTCATCTCCATTGCTCCGTCCCGGGCGGCCTACTGCCGCGCAGAGGCAAATCTTGGGTTCAGGTGGGCTGCGTGTCAAGCAATCAGCGGCGCTGGACGTCCCACACATGCTGGTCCATGATATTACCATGCTATGTAAAAACAACAACTTACAGGCATCGATCTGTGTCTTTTCGCTACTTGCGACGCACTGCGGAGGAGCCGGGGAAGCACCGCCCAAATTGGCCGAAACATCCACATCGAGCGAGACCGCGCCGGACGCAGCACCAGCTCCACCGCCGACAACCGCGGCAGCCATGGACGAGCCCGCCGCGTCCAAGCCACCTGAAGCGCCGCCGGCCAGAGCACGCGAGGAGCCCGATTACCAGCTCATGCCCCGCGACTGCGAAGTTCTCGCACGGGCCTACCACAAGTCATGGCTCAAAGATGAGCTGAAGAAACGGGGCAAACAGCATGGCGACAAGGTGCCTCCCGCGCTTCATTCAAGAATTGAGCGTTCGGCCGAGCAAGGCCGCGATCAGTGGCTGGGCCAGTGCTTGTCCATCGCCGGCTCGACGATGCCGCGAAAAAACCTCGTGTGCGCCACCAAGGCCCGGTCCATCGAGCGCTTCGACGCCTGCTGGGAAGGCCGGGCGAAGTAGCCATACGCTCGACTGAGCCTGACGCTCGAGGCTATTCGCAGCGCTTGAATACCTGACCCTCGACGGCTGGCGCGCCCCCATTTTTGCACTGCAAACCACCGGGACAAATGCCGTCCACGGTGCAATCGCGGCTGCACTTGTTGTTTGCGCAGTAACCAAACACGCACTGGGTGTTGTTCGCGCACGCGCTCCCGGGTTCGCCCGCGCCGGAGGGCATGCACACGCCGATGCGCTCGGTCACCAGATCGCCGAGGGCGACGCAGTTGAAGCCATACGCGCAGCCGCCGCCATAGCGGCAGGAGTTGACGCAGCTGTCGTCAGCCGCGCCCGCTACGCTTTGCTCCGGTGGCGATTGGCAATTGATCGCCGGGGGCGTGGGTGGCGTCGAGCTTGTGAAGCTGGTGTTCAGGCCATCATTGCAGAGGTTGGCCACCTGGCCCCCATTGCAGTGGTACTCCGTTGGGCTGTAGCCGCCCTCGAGCGTGCCAATGACGTCGGTCGGTCGAAGGCAGTAACCGCCAAAACACGTCCAGGGCGTCAGCGGAACGGCTCGCTGCGGACAATCCGCTGCCGTCGCGCACAAGGCCGTGCATCCGCCGATCAGCAAGGGCGGATTGGGATCGCATGCCTGCGTACATTCGGACGCCGATGTGCAGTAGCCCTCGGCCCGAATGCAGACCGATTGGCCGGGGTCATTGTTGCAGCCGTAGCCATTGGGGCAATCCGCGCCGCTGGCGCACGGCGCTGTGCAATAGGAGGGACCGCCCTGCACACTCAGGCAGCTCGCATTACAAGACGATGGCCCGCTGCATGAGCGCCCCACATCGTCACCCAGGCAGTATTTGCCGTTGCCGTAATTGAGACAGCGGGTTCCACGCGGACACTGAGCGCTCGCTGTGCAAGCGGTCGTGCAGCGGCTCTTTCCACCCACGGTCATCGGCTCGCAGTGGCCGAGCGTACATTGTGCGGCGGTCGTGCATACGTCGAGCAAACCCTTGGTCGGCGCGCCGCCGGTGCCCGTGGTGCTGCTCGCGGTCGCTCCCCCCGCCGCCACGCTGCTCGACACCGTCGCGCCGCCCGCGCCGGCCCCACCGGTCGTTGCGCTCGTCACGCTCTTCGTCGTTCCGCCCGCTCCCCCCATGCCGCTCGTGCCGGTCCCCTCACATTGACCGTTGGCATTACAAACGTAGCCGTCGAGACAATCGAACTCCGCCTCGGCACAGTCCCGAAGACATTTGCCTCCGAGACAATAAAACCCGTGCTGACATTCGCTGTTCAATTGGCACACCGGTATGCCCGCACAGCCACCACTCCCCACCGCGACGAGCGCGCACCAGATCGCCAGCAGCAGACTGCTCTTCATCACGTGGAACCGATGCATCTGGACAAAAGCTACCACATTCGCCGGAGCCCTGCCGACCTGCCCTGACCACCGGACTTCGGACGCGAGACGGTCGGCGCTTGGGCCGCGGCGGCGCGAGGCATTTGCTCGCTTGCACCACGGCGCTACGTTATGCTCCAGCCGATGCTGCGGGACGAGGCCTCGCACCGCCGCTCGTACCCCAAGGACACATTGTGAACGAATACACCCGCCGCGAAGAGACTCGATGGACCTTGGCCACGGTCCTCATCCTCGTGCCGGCCGTCGCCTCCGCGATCGTGGTCCTCGTCAACGCAAAAGGACCTCTGGTGACGAGCCCGAGCGCCATCCGGGCGGAGACCGAAGCGCGTGAGCAAGTCGAGAGCTTCAAGGGCTGCGAGAAGAATGCCAAAGACCTCGCGGCCGAAGTGGGCATTTTCAAGAGCCGTGCCGCCAAGAAACAACGCGAGGCCAAGGAAGCGGCCAGCAAGAGACGGCGCCGAAGAAGGCGTGGCGAGACCATCGATTTCGAGATCCCTTGGTCGGCAGCCTCGCCGGTGTTGAAACAAGTTCGCTCCTTGGCAAAAAAGAACTGTCGCGCGATCGCCAACCGAGCCACCAGCCCGAAGAAGGACACGACAAAGGCCTGGGGAGCGGTGAGCCGGGCCTCGGCACTCAAGAGCCCCGGCACGAGCCTCAAGGCTCGTCAAGCCACCGCGAAGAAGTTACTCGCCTTGTTCGCCAAAGCGCCTGTCCGCGCACTGGAGAGTCACGCCAGCAAGGCCTCGAAGCAACTGGCCAAGAAGCTTGAAGATGCCACGGAGAACGCGAAAGACGACTTGATTCCAGCCCCGCTACCCGAAGGGCTGTTCTCTCGAGCCGCCGCCATTGGCATTGGCGTCGCCATCGCATTGGCCGCGCTCATCATCAGCTACCTCAGCGTGCGTTCCGTGTCGGTTCGCCGGGGAACCGCGCTGATGGCGCTGCGACCGCTGGCCAACACGGAAGAGGCAGGCATACAGGCGGCCGCCATCGTCCGTCTCGCCGCGCACCACAATGGGGGTGAGCCAGGCATGGCGATAGGCGCGGCTCTGGGAGGGTTGCTCGGTGCGCTCACCGCCACATCCGGAAGTCCGGGGACATTTGTGGCCGACCTCTTCGTTGCGGGAACCATGGGCGGCGTGCTCGTCGGTCTGGCGGGGCAGTGGGTCGTGCGTCGACTCGAGGGCGCAGGTCGTTTCCGTAGCCGAGCGAAAGAGCTAGGCGATATCGAGAAGCCCACGGTTTCCATCGATCTCGTGGTCAACGCCGTCACGCCGGGCCTCGAAAAACAGTTCCTACGGTACTTCGAGGCGCAGCCAATGCCGAACGCCAGTGCCATCGTACAGAAGCTCGCCGCCCAGGCCGAAACGCAAATCCTCGCCGCAGCCGAAGCGGCAGCCGCTCAGCAACAAATGCAAGCGGCGTCTCCCCAGGGCCAGATGCCGGGCATGCCTCCCGGCCCGCAGCCTCCCCAATACTGACCTCCTCGAAGATCCGGCGGGGCGAGCTGCCGAGGCTCCTGAATCAACGACGCCGTCGCCGACGGCCCGCCGCGATCACACCT
>JAPYTK010000012.1:0-39356 GCA_029941785.1 Polyangiaceae bacterium
CCCCCGCCCTCAGCAGCTGCGCCGGTTTCGTCGGCTCCTGCGGCCGGTGGATTGACGGCACCGGCGCCGCTTCCGTCCGGCGACCTCGGCCAGCCGGTGGCCGCTCGCCAGCTTCAGGAAGCGGAAGACGAAGATAGCGGCCGAGGGCTCAGTTGGTTCTATTTGGACGCCGAGGGTGGCTACCAATTCGTCAGTCTCGAGACCTTCGACGTGGATGTGTCGAATCTCACCGCCGGCTTCATCAAGGATGAGGCGAGTGGCGCGTTCGTCGGGGCCGGGCTTGGGCTGCGTCTCGTGTTTCTGACCATTGGGCCACGCGCGCGCGTCGGTTTCTTCCAGGACTGGCAGCTCTACAGTATCGGTGGGCAAATGGGTTTTCGCTTTCCGCTCGGGCGAATTGAACCGCACGCTTCGATCGGAGTCGGATATTCGGCCCTGGGTAACGTCGCCGGTGCACTAAAAGGGCTCGAAAACTCCGTCAGGATCCGCGGTTTCGACGTGCGGGCCAGCGGTGGCTTGGATTTGTTTCCCACGACCTGGTTGTCCGTCGGTGGTGGCGTGAGTTGGGAGTTTTTGGCCCTCACGCGGCCGGGCGTGTCAATCGACGACCTCAACGCTCAGCCGACTGCTGATCTCAGCGCTGCTCAGGAGCAGGTGCTCGCGGCCGAAGGGTCGGGATACGGCACTGCAATCACTGTGAGTGGTCGCCTCGGGTTTCACTTATAGATCCCATCATGTCTGTATCGATGTGGCTCCTTGCGGTCGTTTCGATCCTCCTGCCGATCGGTGTGAGTATGTGGTTGGCTTTTCGGTCGACCTTGAAAGCGGCCGTGCCGATGCTGGTCGCGACCGCGGCGACCGGCGGTGTGGGCTACTTGTTGGTCTACGCCCTGCGGACCCTCGTGGAACACTGGGCGAAACTCGACATGGCAGCGGCGGATGGCGGCGGTGCTGCAGGGTTGCTCTACGTGCTGCTCATCGTCGCGCCCGTGCAGCTAGCGGTTGTCGTGTCTGCGATGGTGCCTTGGTGGCGTCTGCGGCGCAGCCGAAGCGAGCGTGGCTTCACAAGCAAGCAAGAGACGCTCGATGCCGTGGCTTTTGCCGTCGCCGTGGCGCTCGGATTTGCTAGCACGCGCACCGGCGTAGGTCTGATCATTCGCGCGAGTGAATGGCTCGATGTGCTTCGTGGATTGGTCGCGATACCGACCTTCACCTTGCTTTGCGGCCTGTGGGGATTCGCGCTTGGGCGTAATCCAGGTTCGGGTTTGCGGAGTCCCAAGTTCCGCGCCACCTGGCTCGGCACCGTCATTCTCGCGGCGGCTACCGAGCAGATGATCTTTCACCGCGGCGGCATCGCGCTGCTCGCCGTGCTCCCCTTGCTCTTGTGCTTGCTCTTGTTGGCGTGGCTACTGTGGCGCGATGTTGTCAGGCGCGACGATCAGCCACGGTCGACACGGTTCAGTTCCCTGTCCGTCGCACCGAGCGCCTCCTTGGCTTCATTGCAGGAGGCTTTTCGACGCCGCCAGCAGCCGCTGACCTTGCGCTGGATTAGCCTCGGGGTCTTGGTGACAAGCGGCATGATGACGGCGGGATTGGCTGTCGCGATAGGCACCGGCCGACAACTCGGCATCGACTTCGCTGTCGTGGATCGAGTCGATGCAGGCGCCCGTGCCTTGGTTCCGCTCCTGTTGCTTGGAACGGGGGGACTGGCCGCGTTTCCGGGGGCGGGCTACCTACTTGCCCGCGCTTCGGGTACGCGCAGTGTCATCGAGCCAGCGCTCGCGGCGGCTCTCACCATCGTCTTGGTGATGGTCGTGATGGGCATGGCCGAGCCCACCTCCATCGTGTTCGCTATCGCCTTCGCGCCGATCGCGTTTGCCTTGAGCTGCATCGGCGCCTGGTTCGGCCTCGCGGATTAGCTCCAGCCGGTGACCTGCCGGGACAACGGTCGGTCACAAATCTCAAGCCGTCTTGACGTGTTTCTTTCCGTCTTCGTCTTCGTCTTCGTCTTCGTTTTCGTCCGCGCCACTGAGCTCCTCGCGCAGTGTCTTGAGGATTCGGCGTGCCTCACGCGAGAGTTCGCGCGGCACATCGACCTGGATGACGACGTGTAGTGCACCGCGGCCGGGACCATTGACGCTCGGTGTACCTTTCCCGGCGATCGTGATGATGGTGCCGGGTTGGGTTCCCGCTTCGATCGAGACCTCGTGGTCGCTGCCACCGATAAGCTCGATCGTCATCGAGTCGCCGAGTGCGGCGGCTGGATAGGAGATCGTGCGGCGCGTGATGAGATCGTCGCCCTGTCGCTCGAAGATAGGGTGTGCTTCGAGGGCGACATCCACATAGAGATGACCGGGCGGCCCTCCCGAGGTGCTCGGTAGTCCTTGGCCTGCGACTCGCAGTCGGTGGCCTTGGTCGATGCCGGGCGGAAAGGTGACGCTCACCTTGCGTGTGGCCTCTGTCCAGCCCGCTCCGTCACAGGTGTGACATGGATCGTCGATGACGCTGCCTTCGCCTCCGCAGGAGGGACAGGGTTGCGTGAATACGACGAAGCCTCGACCTGTGGAGACCTGACCGGCCCCTGCGCACGTGGCGCAGCGTTTGGGCCTCGATCCTGGCTTTGCGCCGGAGCCTTCGCAGGTTTCGCATTGGGTCGGGGCGTGGAGCTCGATCTCCTTCTTGCAACCGAGGATGGCCTCCTCGAGGCTGAGGGCTTGGGTCACGCCCATGTCGCGACCTCGCCTCGCGCGCGATGCCTGCCTCGAGCCGCCGCCAAATCCACCCCCAAAGAAGTCTGAGAAGATGTCCTGAAAGTGTGAAAAGATGTCGCCCTGGAAGCCTGCGCCGGCGCCGCCTTCCAAGCCGGCGTGCCCGAATTGATCGTATCGTTGCCGCTTCTGGTCGTCACTCAGGACTTGGTATGCTTCCGTAACCGACTTGAATTGGCTTTCGGCTTCGTCGTCCCCTTGATTGCGGTCGGGATGGAACTGCAGAGCTAACTTCTTGTAAGCTTTGCGTATTTCACCGGTCGAGGCTTCGCGGCCGACCCCTAGAACGTCGTAGTAATCCTGTTTTCCGCTCATGGCGCTCGTCTCGCTCTGGTCCTGGAAGAAATTAAGTCGGCCTTGCTGGCTGTCAAGTTCGCGTGACCTGTACAAACGTCGCGTGACTTACTTGTGTTGCATGGTCGCAATCGTGGCCTGGGCTGCTGTGAGGGCCTCGGCGAGTGCGTCGTGGTCACTGCCCGCGTCGCGATATTCGGACAGTTCGCTTTCCATGGCGGCGAGTTTCCATTGAGCGGCGTGCAGATCGGCCTCGTAGCGTGCCGTGCGCTCGTCGGGGGCTGTCTCGGGTGGTGCGTCCCGAGTCGTCGCGGCTTGCAGTTCTTTGGCGAGGGCGCGGCCGACCCGTTCACTTTCTTGGAGAACTCCTTCGATGGATTGAATCTTCTCAGCGCGCTCCTTGAGCGCAGCTTCGAGGCGCACCAAATCGGTCATTGCCTCGGGGTCGTCGGCTGCTCCGGCTGGCGTGCACGTCGCGAGGGCCTCTTGCGCGGTTTGTAGCTTCGCCTCGAGTGAGTCTACTTGGGAGGCGATCTCTTCGAGGTCGGCGATCCGCTCGAACAGCTGATCGAACTCTTGTTGGTCGACGTGGTCGTCGTGTTCCTCTTGGCGCTTGCGGTCTTCGTCGGAGGCGGCATTGAGTTCGGCCTCGAGTTCCGCGACCCGGGCCGCGAGCTGGGTCGCGTTGTCTTGCCGATCGCGAGCGAGCCGCTCGTATCGGGCGAGTTGAGCTTTGAGTTTGTCGACCTCGTCTCGCTGGGCGGCCTCGTTCTGCGCGCTGGTCGCGGGTTGGGCTTCGTCTGCCCTCGCGGCAGCCGTATGCTCTTCGATGGGCCCGGGGAGTTGAACCAGGGTGTAAGGATCGAGTTCGATGCTCGCCCCGCTGGCCGCGGCGATGAAGTGAGTAGGCTCGGCGGTTTGGCTCATCAAGGAGCTATCGATCGTCACCGGTGGCTCGTTCTCGGCGGCAAAATCGGCGATCGTGGCTCCAGAGAAGCTGGCTTGTCCTAGCATCTTGACGTGCTCGAAGCGTGTGGCGACCAAGTCGTACAGCTCGTAGTAGCCCATCGGCTCGTCGCGATCGTCGGGGGCGTTGCGGATCCCGAAAAACACGAGTCCCCGCTGGCCTACCAAGCTCTCGACGAGAGCGACGACCGACTCGGCGTCATCGAAGAGCCCCAGCTCGGGCACGATGGCAACATCGAAGGCTCCCTCGCGGAAGTCGAGGTCGTCTTCGAGTACATTAAAACTAATGCGCGCGCTGTGGGCCTTACGTGTGGCCTCCGCCACGCTCGTGGCGACCCGCTCCGCCTCGGGGTCGTACGCGTGGATGCGTCGCCCCGCGAGCGCCGCGAGCTGCTCGGCGAGTCCGTTGCGACAGTTGCCAATGAGAGCCACACGGCGACCGTCCACGTGCGAGGCGACGTAAGCACCGAGCACCGTCGCAGGGTGCAAGTCTGTCGAGGACGCAGTCATAAGAGTGGCCATGGTGATAGGTCGCGCCGGCCCAGTTGTCTACTGGCTTTGGTCGGTCAAGCCCAGCAAGGAGCTCGCTTCGTGGAGGTTGTCGACGACGTGAGGCGTCAGTCGAGCGAAGCGCTGTGGCTCGTCTTCCGGAACGGCGATCACCCTCATTTGGGCCGCCACGCCTGCTCTGACGCCCGCGATGGAGTCCTCGAGCACGACGCATTGCCGTGGAGGAGCCCCGAGCCGTTCAGCCGTGCGCAAGAAAATGTCGGGAGCCGGTTTTGGCTCCGGGACGTCAACTCCGCTCATCAAGATGTCGAAGGAATGGCGCATGGCGACCTGATCGAGCACGGCGTGGATGAGGTGGGTGGGCGAGGAGGAGGCTACCGCCAAGCGCATCCCTCGCGCTCTGGCCGCGCCGACGAGCTCTTCGCATCCGGGCTTGAGGTGGATTTCGGCCTGTCGAGCCACGAAGTCCCGTTGAAGCAGTCGGACTCCTTCCTCGACGCTGATCGTCAGCCCGAGCTGTTCTCGCATCGTGGAGATGACGTGCTCGAGGCCCTTGCCCACGCAGCTGCGTGCCCGATCTTCGCTCCATTCTATGCCGTGAGCGTGAGCGAAGGATTGCTCGACGCGCCACCAGACGGGCTCGCTGTCGACAATGAGGCCATCCATGTCGAAGATGAGGGCGTCATATTGAGTGATAGGCACGATGGGATTGTGCCAGCTAGGATGTGCCTCGCGCAATCTGCGCGGACTGACCATGCGATTTGATCCACGAGCGGCACTGTTCTTCGTCATCGTCGCGGTGGCCGGCTTGGTAGGCGAGGCGCTTCGCGTCCCAGCCGTCGTCTCTGCGAACGCGCCGGACGCCGCGTTTTCGGGTGCACGTGCTTTCGCTCAGCTCGAGGTGCTGTTGCGCGAGCGCCTGCCTCATCCCGTGGGTAGCCCCGCGAATGCCGAGGTTCGCAGGCGGATCGTCCGACGCCTTCGCGAACTTGGTTACGCTTCCGACGTGCAGACGGTGCGGTCGTGTGCCCGTGGACCTTGTGTTTCTCTTCACAATTTGGTCATCGTGGTTCCCGACGTATCGGGGCAGCGACCTTCCGTTGACCATCCTGCCGTGATGTTGACTGCGCACTACGATTCGGTGCCGACAGGCCCAGGTGTGGCGGACGACGGTGCGGGCGTGGCGACTTTGCTCGAGATCGCTCGTGCGATCCGGCATCGTCCGCGGTTTAACCGCCCTCTGATCTTGTTGTTTTCCGATGGCGAAGAGCACGGGCTTCTCGGCGCCCAGGCTTTCGTCGCGCAGCATCCCTTAGCCCGCGCGGTAGATGTGGTCATCAATCTCGAAGCACGGGGAACGGGCGGCCCGAGCATGATGTTCGAAACCGCCGGCGACAATGCGGCCCTCATCCAGACCATGTCGGAGTCCGTGCCCCGCCCGGTGACGACCTCGCTCTTTGCACTTGTGTACCGCAAGATGCCCAATGACACGGATCTGTCGGTGTACGAGCGGGAGGGTATGCGAGGTTACAATTTCGCGTTCATTCGGCACGTCGAGAACTACCACACTCCGCGCGACGATCTCGACCATCTCGATCGCGGGAGCTTGCAGCATCACGGGGACAACGCACTGTCGTTGTTGGACAAGATTGGACGGTCCTCCGCAACAGGCCGAGATGGACACGCGGTGTGGTTCGATGTTCTCGGGCGTTTCGTCGTTTGGTGGCCCCTGAGCTGGACGGTGCCGTTCGCGTTGTCGGCGTTGGCCCTGTTGGGGATTTTTTGTCGTCGTGTGCATGTTGCCGGTAGATTCCAAGCCGCTCATTGGCGTCAGGCGGCTTGGAGCGCGGCGAAGATGTCGTCCGCGATGCTGTGTCTCGTGGGTTTGCTGGCATGGGTCGTTTTCCTTGGTGGCTTGCGGGTGGCGCCGCCGGTGATGCTCAGTGCGCTGGCGACCGCCGCCCTGGTCTGCGTGTGGGGCATGCGTTGTCTCAGTTCGCAGTCCTATCCCCTGCGGCTTGCGGCCTACTGGGCGATTCACGCTCTTCTCGGTCTTCTCACGGCGCTTGTCGCGCCGGAGGCTAGCTATCTGTTCGTCGTACCGGCAGCGGTCGCGGCGGTGGCTTTTTTTGTGCTGCGGCCCGAGGAGAGTTCCTCGCGGGGCTGGCGTGCGACCATCGTGACGTCCTTGCCGCTTCTGGCGACGGCCGTATTGTGGTTGCCCATGGTCATCGGTTTCCGGGACGCCCTTGACGTGATGGCCATGCCCTTCGTCGCAGCAGCGGCGGTGCCGGTGTTCGGTAGCCTCATCCCCGTGATGCCCTTGCGAGGTCGGGAGGCGTGGAAGGTTGCAAGGTTACTGCTGCTGGTCTTTTGCGTTGGCTTGTTTTTCTGAGCGTGCGGGCACGACCGCGAGCGCGTGACCGGCCCCGTCGATTCGCACAGCATAAAGCTGCTCGTCGACATCCTGGATCACCAACAACGCGAGCCCGTCCGCGGTGATGAGACGCATGCTCAGGGGACTGTAGCTCGGATCGTCCAGGAGAATTTGGTCGCGCGCCTGGCCCATGTTGCTGATCTTGTCCAGGCGTAGCCGCAGCGGCGCTTTGGGCTCCGACCACACGAGCAGAAGTTGCTCGCCCACCGCTGCCACTGCGCCCCGTCCCTCGGCGAGACCGGGCAAGCCCTTGACCAGGCTTCGCTCGCAGCGCTCTGGGTCGCATCGCCAGACCGTCACGTCTGCTCCCGCCCGTTGAGTCAACATCGCGCTGGTGCCGTGGCAACTCAAACTGACTGCACCGCTGGCCGTGCCGACGTCGATGGGGCTGGCAGCAACCTGATCGAGCCACACGAGGGTATGGCGCTTCGCTTGGTCTTTCGTCTTGAACAGCAGCGCGCGTCCCGACTCGCTTTTGCACTGTGCTTCGTAGAGCGAACCACTCGGTAGTTGACCGAGTGGTTGCCGGGGCAGCACGCGTCGCTTTTGCATGTCGATGGCCAGGGACCACAACACGTCATGCTTCTCCTTGCCTTCGCCTTGGGTGTGCCACCAAAGCAGTCGATCGGATTGGAGGCGCGCGTTGGCGTCGGTGGGTATGCGGAGGCGGTGATTACGAGGGGGGCGCGCAAGCTGGAATTGCACGAGCCGATGGCTCTGCACGTCGTTTGCCTTGTTGAGTCGCGCGTACAAGATGTTCGTCGCCCCGCTGCGTTTGACGAAAGCCTGCGCGCCGGTGAACCGTGGGCGCCAGATCCGCTGTCCGGTGACGGCGTCATACAGACCGTCTGCACCGTCGTCCCTGCGAGCGTAGATCAGGTCGACGCCGCCTGCCTCCGCTTCGGTGAGCGTGAGGGTGCGTGGTTTTGGGAGCGGGATGTAGGCTTCTCGACACGTTGCTGTTTGCCAGCGGGAGACCGATTCCGCGCTTGTATTTTCGCCTTCCAGAGCCTCTCGAACCGTCGAATGAAAGTGGCACAAAGTGCCGTCTGCGAGCAGAAGGCGGAGCCGCTGGTTGTCGTCGATACGGTACTGCGCGGTGTCGAGCTGTCCCGTCCGTCCCATCGCGCGCAACGTTCCTCGCTTGAGGAGCGCGGGCTGGCTGATCGGGGCGCGTGCGGGTTGCGCGCCATGACCCCTCTTCGAGGCGGCGACGACGGCGTGTCGGGGCAGCGGCAACGATGCCCCTCTCAGCGAGGTCCACAACTTATCGACTGCTCGGCCGCGTTCTTCGAAGTCGCGCATCTCGAGCGCAGCACGCGACGACGGCAGATGGCCAAATTGTGTTCGTGCGCTGAAGGTCGAGGTGGCCTCATCGAGTTGCTGAGCGTGCCCAAGGCAGCGGGCCGGCCAGTCCGCCTTCGGTGCGGTGAACGCGATGGCCCGCATGCGCTTGCTGGGTCGTTCTCCAGTGCGCAATCCATTCCCCAAGAGGCAGACGCGGAGCGATTCCCAAGCGTCGGCGACGGATTGCCGGTTCGCCCGGGCCTTGACCCGCCCGGTCACGAACCAGGCACCGCCGCTCAGCACGGCGATCAAGCCTATCGATAGGGCGACGCGTGCGACAGTCCGTGCACGGCGCATGACGAACAGGCTCGTGCGCTTCGGGAGCTCCACAGCCCGAGGGTCCGTCACTTCGCTTTCGGTTGGGTGGTCGTCGACCACACGTTGGCTTTCGGGTTGGCTCACCGTCCTCTTAGGTAGCGAGCTGTGCAGGTCCGAGGCAAGAAAACCGCGGTCTTGGCGGGGTGTGGGCGACTCGGGTTATTCGGGCAAGGAGAAGTTCTGCCGCGCAAGTTCAGCGCTCGGTCCACCGCCGGACATGACCAAACGGATGAAGTCGTTCCACATCGAGCTGACGTAGGGATAGCGAGCGTCGGCATCGATCGCGAGCGTCTTGGCCACCCAAGCATCCATCCCAGCGGGAAGATCGGGTCGGAATGTCGAGAGCTTAGGGCGGTCGCCCATCGTCGCGGCCATCAAGATGTCCACCATCGATTCGCCGCGAAAGGGCGGCTCGGCGGCCAAGGCCCGAAAAATGACGGCCCCAAAGGAGTACACGTCAATGCGGTGATCGAAGGGTTTTGCGCGCCACACCTCGGGCGCAATGTAGCTCGGCGAGCCTGCCACCATGCCTGCTTGCGTCAGTTGCATCGCCCCATGGATCTTGGCGAGGCCAAAGTCCATGAGCCGCGTACCGCCACCGGTTTCCGGATACAGCACGATGATGTTCGCGGGTTTCAAGTCCCGGTGAATGATCCCCTTCGAATGGGCCGTGTGCAGGGCGCGGGCAACCGGATCGAGCACCTCCAGCGCGCGATAGGCGCTGAGTCGGTCGCCAAAATCTTCGATATTTGTGAGAAATTGTCCGAGCGTCTCGCCGTCGAGATACTCCATCGCCATGTAGACGAAGCCTCGTTCTTCATCGGTGCCAAAGCCGTACACGCGAACGACGCATTCGCCCCATAATGCGGCCAACGACTGCGCTTCGCGCCAGAGCCGCACGGTGTATTGCGGATCGTCCGTGACGGCCTGATTGAGGATCTTGAGCGCGACGGGTTGCCCGGTCTCGCGGTCTTCGGCTCGAAATACCACGCCGTGGCCGCCGCGCCCGAGTTCGTGATGCAACTCGTAACGGCCCTCGATGACGTCCCCAGGTTTTGGTTCGGTTGCCACGGTCAGCCAAGATCTACTGCAATTTTGGTCCAGAGGAAAAGGGACAGTGTAGTCAGCCGAATGGAGCGCGCCACAAAAAGGCTCAGGCGCGGCGCCGGGCGAGCAGTTCGAGAAGCGCGGGCAGCACCACCACGCTCGCGAGCAAGCAGCAGCCGATCCCCATGCTCATGGTGAGTCCCAGGCTCTTCATTCCGCCGTAGTCGCCCATGATCAGGGCGGCGAAACCCACCCCGGTCGTTAGCGAAGCGAGTATGACGGCCGCCCCCGTTCCACGGACGACTTCGTCCAGATCGGCTACGCCCCCGTGCTCTTCCATGCTTTGGCGCCAACGGTGGGTCATGTGGGCACCTGCATCCACGCCAATACCGAGAATGAGAGGCAGCACGACGATGTTCGCGACATTGAATTCGATGTCCAGCCAGCCCATCAGGCCGAAGAGCCAGCCGACGCCAATGACGCACGGGAAGAGAGCGATCAAGGCGTCGGAGAGGCGCCGGAAGCCGACGAGCAAGACCAGGAGGACCAGCGAGGCGGAGAGCAAGCTGGCGCGGACGAATCCCTCGCGGATCATGCGCATGTGTTCAAACACGTTGATCGCGAGCCCGGACACGTTGGACGTGACCGCCTCGACCTCGGCGTTGAAGGTCCGTGCGGTTTGCTCATCCCAGATGTCCCCGGCGGGGCTCGCGAAAACCGCTAGGGCCTTCCCGTCATTGGATGCGAAGCGGGCACGAAACACTGGCGGTAAATCGGTGGGGAGGTAGTGCCCGCGGTCGGCGACCGCACGCGCCGTGGTCCATGCTCGCTCAAGCAAAGAAGCGATGTTTTGTTCGAGATCCGCCAAGCGCTGCGGCGCGTCTTTCGTACTCATGATGCGCTTGCGAACGGCTGCGACGGCCTTTCTCGTTTTGGTGACGGTTTTCGTGTCACGCTGGTTCTGGCGGAGTACGAACAAGAGTTCATCGAGCGTGTCGGTCAAGTCTCTCAAGTTCTCTGTGACCTCATCGACATGACGGGTTCGCTTGCGTAGCTTGTTCCAGTCAGGGGTCGGGCCCGAGACTCCTTGCTTCAGCTGGGCGAGCAACTTAGCGTTGAGCGGGGGGAGCAGATCGGTGGCGGTTTGCACCGCGGCGACGGCGCGCGTCTTGCGCAACTTCTCGGCCAAGGTGCGTGCTTCACTGACGCTTTCCGCCATCGTCTCGGCGAAGATAGGGCTGACGGCTGCGTCCTTTTCGATGCGCCGCAGTGCCCGTGCGCTCTCGGTTTCTTCTGGCAAGAAGTCGAAGTGCCGAGGGTTGAAGCGAAGGTCCCCATATGCCAAGCCACCCAACGCGACGAGGCCTAGTGCACTGACGACGATCGCTCCCGGAGCGCGTCGGACCAGGCCGGGGATGTGTTCCACGCCGGGTAGTTCAGGCGCGCGAATCGTGGCTCCACGGCCCGCGAGCCACAGAAGCGGAGGCAACATCAAAAAGGTGATGGTCACCATCAGGATGAGGCCGATCGCCGTGATGACGCCGAGTTCGCGATAGGCAGTAAACTCGGTCGTTGTCGTCATCAAAAACGCCATCACCGTGGTGACAGCACCGACCAACATGCCGGGACCCGCTTTGGTCAGGGCGCCGCGGATGGCCTCTTCTGGGGTAGCCCCAGCGCGGACCATCTCGCCGTAGCGGCTCAGCAGGAACACGCCAAAATCGATGCCCAAGGCCAACAAGACCGAGATGAAACATGAGGTGATGAGATTGAGTCCGCCGTAAAGTGGTCGGATGATGGCCAAGGTGAGGAGCACGCCGGCGCCCAAGGGGATGAGGGCGAGGATCGTGTAGCGAAAGCTGCGAAAGGCGGCATAGAGCAAGAGCAGAATCGCGAGGCTCGTGCTGAGGGAGGTTTGCCATAGACCGCGCTGCACGAGTTGGAGTTCGTCGGTGCCGAGGGCCGGCATGCCGGTCACAGCGGCGTTGACCGGACTCAATTGGGTCTCTGAAACGATTCGACGAATGGTCCTCACGAGAGGTTGAACTTCGCTCGCCTCATCGCCGGGGATGTCCGGGAACAACGCGATCATGTGGTAGCCCCCGTCGCTGCCGATCACGTAGCCCGCTTCGTCGATGCTGATGCTGCGCGGTATCGTGGCGCCTTCTCCCATGCTCGGCAGCTCGCTCATGGCGTCGCCCTGCGTGATGGATTTGTCCAACGCGCGCAGCATCGAGGTCAGCCGCGTGAAGGTGTCGTCGATGGTTTTTTGATCGGTGAGAGCGGGAGACTTGGGTTCCTTGTTTTCAGCTGCGAGGGGCTCTTGCACGTCCTTGTCTTTGGCGTCCTTGTCTTTGGCGTCCTTGGCGTCCTCCGCTCTCTCGTCCCTTTCGTCCCTTTCGTCCTCGTCCTTGTCGTCTTTGTCCAGTCTATCGTCGTCGTCGTCGTCGTCGTCGTCCTCGTCGTTTTCGGATTCAGGCGCGTCGAGCGTCAGGGAAATCTTGGTGTTGATCGCGTCAATCCAGGCCGGAAGACCGCCCGTGAGTAGCGTTGGCAGGTCGTCTTCGCCCAGTTCGGTGCGTAACTTGTCGAGTGCGGCGGGCTGCATCAAGAACAGCACTTCCGCAACGAGTTTTGGACCGACCCGCGCCAGGACTCGGTTGTGCAGTTCGGGCTCCTTCTCGAGCTTTGCGCTGAGTCTGTCGACAGCCCGGTGTCGTTCGGCGACCGTGCCTCCGGTCAGCACGAGCACCATCGAGTCGGGATAGCCGAAACGACGAATGAAGCGCATTTGTCGCGCCTGGATCGGATGGTCCTCGGAGACGAGATTGTACCGGGAAGTGCTCACCGGTAGATCCCAAGCGATGGCGGCGCACACCATCATCACCAAGATCCCGCAAGCGACGATCGGCTTGGGGTACCGCAATCCGAGATTGGCTATCGCGCCGAGGGTGCCGGTTTGTTCGGGCGCGCTTGGAGGCTCGCTGCGGGGGCCGGACATCGAGGCGCGGTTATAGCATGCGAGTTGGCTTCAGCCGCAATCCAGCTCTGCGGTGCCGCCGGCGACATCGATCAAGCGCATCAATAAGCGTCGATCCGACGGGCGGAGGCTGGCTTGCTTCTCGATACAAAAGCACAAGTATGCGGCGGCAGGTTCAGGATCGTCGAGGGCGAGGAAGGCCTCGGCGAGACGCAGATGATTGCTCGGTTCGCTGGGATGAGCGTCGCGTTGTTCTTCGAGCAGTTCGATTCCCACCTCCGAGTCACCGTGGGCGACGAGAGATGCGGGCGCCAAGACGTACAGCGTGCCGAGTACGCGTCGCGCATGCCCGCCGCGATAGCCTGGATCGAGTTCCATGCTCAAGCGTGCCCATTTCTCGACTTGCCTGACCAAGGTCACCGCGGTCACCCCGCGGATCTGTGCGACTCGCCCGGCGAGGACAGCCCTCGCAAGGGCGTAGCCTGGTGTGTCGTCTTTCCACTGACGCACTGCATCATATGCACCCTCGCGATCTTGTTTCGTCGCCTTGCGGCGATCGATCATGCGCTCGAGTGCATCCATCAAGCCCACGGCGTCGTGCTTCACGGCGGCGGCACGCAAGGGCGGCCGCAAGTGGGCCACGAAGCAGCCGCTGAGCGAGTTGCCGAGCACGATGGCGATCGTCAGCACCAGCAGCCGTGCGCCGAGCAAGCGTTCGTTCAGCGACGGTACGCGCTCACGACGGCCGCAAAAGCGGCGTCGCTTGCAGGTTTGATCGACAGGATTCCGACCTTGTCGCATTTCGCTTGGCCCCGGCCATCGCATACAGAACTCAGATTGCTCTTCAACTTCGCACGGGCAGGCCCGCTCGCACCAGAAAACGCCACGACGGCCATCGGTGGGAGGCGCTTGGACGCCCACACCGACCGGATACCCTGTGTGCCCTCGATGTGGGAAAGTTCTGCGAGCTGAGCGTCGTCGATGAGCGCGCACACGGCCTTGCCGCGCGACACCTTCTTGATGGTCTGAACTGGGCGCCTCGTCTTGACCACTTCAAAATCCGTGAGCTTGAAGGCGCCATTGGCGATGACTTTTTCGACGAAGCTGCGGTCGGCCAAATGGTTGCTGGCCAAGGTCTTTCCTTTGCAATCTTCGACGCTGCCGGCATCCTTGCTGATCAGGTGATACTGGCGGCCGCCGGCCCGGGCGACCTCGGCCGTTCCGACGACGGTCAAGCGATGTGGTTTCTTCATGGCCAGAAAAGCACCGAGGGACAAGATGCCGAACTGCGGGCCCTTCTTCTTGATGTACTTCTCGGCACTCTTGCGACGCGTGATGTACTTGCCCTTGGCCTGACCCCAACCGTTCTTCTTGGCGAACAGTTGGATCAGCTCGTTCACGTAAGGTTGTGCCTGCGCGGCGCTGCCAAGGCCGTGTTCGCGGAGCACGATGAGGTGCACCGTCTGCGCCGCATGGCTAGGAGCGGCGAGCGCGATGACCGAAAACAAGAAAGCGAAGACCAGATGTTTCAAAGGGATCCCTCCGATGCTTTGACGAAGCCCCCAGCGAAACGATGCAAGTGTTCTTGCGGCTCGCTGGCCTGACCCACGACTTACCATGGGATGACCAGAAGCGCAGTAGTTCAAGGTGTTTGAAGCACAATCAGGGCGCTCGCTTGCAGGTGGTCCATCGCGAGGTTAGGCACGAGGGCGAATGAACGAGTTCCTCGAACTTTCAGCACGCGCTCTCGCGGCGCGCATTTCCGATGGCAGCGCGAGCGCTCGGGACGTGGTGGACGCTCACATCGATGCGATCGAGCGGGTCAACCCAACGCTCAATGCCGTTGTCGCGACTCGTTACGATGAGGCGCGTCGTGAGGCCGACGAAGCGGACGACCGCGTGCGACGCGGCGAGGCGGGCCGGGGTCCCTTTCATGGTGTGCCGTGCACCATCAAGGAATCTTTCGCCTTGAGCGGCATGCCTCATACCAGCGGTTTGCCACGTCGGGTGGGTAGGCCAGCGCAGGGCGACGCCACGGCTGTTGCCCGCATGCGGTCGGCGGGTCTGATCCCTCTAGGGGTGACCAACACCTCGGAACTCTGCATGTGGATGGAGACGAACAACCGCGTGTATGGGCGGACCAACAACCCCTACGACGCGAGCCGTATCGTCGGGGGAAGTTCCGGAGGGGAGGGGGCCATCGTCGGGGCCGGAGCCTCTCCCATCGGTCTCGGGGCCGACGTGGGCGGCTCGATCCGCATGCCAGCGTTCTTTTGCGGTGCTTTTGGTCACAAGCCGACCGGCGGCCTCATTCCCAACACCGGGCAGTGGCCCATCGCGGAGAACGAGGCCTTGCGCTACCTCACCACGGGTCCGATCACACGACGCGCCGAAGATATCTGGCCCTACTTGAAGGCGCTGGCCGGTCCCGACGGCGAGGACGAAGGATGTCAGCTGATCGAGCTCGGCGATCCGGCCGATGTCGATCTTGCGGGCTTGCAGGTCATCACTGTGGCGGACAATGGAAGGACGCGGGTATCGCCTGAGCTGAAGTCCGCGCAGCGTCTGTGCGCCGACCACCTGGCGAACTTGGGCGCGCGCGTGCGTGAGATCCACATCGACGACCTGAGTCATTCCTTCGAGATTTGGGGCGCGATGATGGAAGCTGCGGGAGGCACGCCGTTTCGCGAATTGCTGGGCGAGGGCGAGCCGATCTCCCTGCTGCGCGAATTCTTAGGTCTCATGGTCGGCCGATCCGATCACACCTTGCCGGCGCTCGTGCTCGCCTTGGGCGAGAAGTTCCCCGCGTTGCGAGGCGAACGCGGAGCGCGACTCGTGCAGCGAGGTCGACAGCTGCAGCTTCGAGTCGAGGCTGAGATGGGCGACGGGGTGATGCTCTACCCTTCCTATTCGTGCACCGCTCCGCCGCACTTCGGTCCGCTGCGTCGCCCATTCGACTGGGTGTACACGGCGATCATCAATGTGCTGGAGCTGCCGGCCACCCAAGTTCCGCTGGGCCTCGATCAAGCGGGGCTGCCGCTCGGCGTGCAGGTCATCGCTCGTCGGGGGGCGGATCACCGGACGGTCGCCGTCGCGCTCGAGTTCGAACGCGCTTTCGGTGGCTGGGTTCCACCGCCGAACGTTCCGACGAGCGCGAGCGCCGAAGAGGCAGCCAGCTCATCGAGTTGAAGGGCTCGCCCCTTTGCACCGCGGATCGAGCGACGCGAGGTCTACAAACGCCGCGGTCAACTCTGCTGGGGGCCGCCTTCTCCCGGCGCAGGGGGTCCTTGTGGCCATGCTTGGGCACCGAAGCGATGTGTTTCTCGCCATCGTCCAAGCCTTCGTCATCGTCGAAGACGAACATGCTGCGCATCGGAATCAAGGGCACCCAAAAGACGTGGAAGAACTTGGTCTCGACCGCGCCCACGTCCTCGATCTCGTCAACTCTTCCGTAGGTGCGTGTTCCGTAGATGATCATGATGAGAAACTCCGATCCCTCTGTGCTGGACAATAGGAAGATCCATTTTTATAACGAATTCGCCTTGCCGGCTCGAGCGAAGTGCGATTGCGGCCAGCCTCTCGGCGCGACGCGCAGGGCCGCCTCTGCTATGGGTGCCGTCTTCGGAGAAGCACCATGGATGCAGAGCAAATCGTCGAGTTGTGTAAACGCCACACCGTCTTTTCCTGGGCGGCCCAGGGCAAGATCAACCCCCTCACGGTCGATCGCGCCAAGGGGATCTATTTCTGGGACAAGAGCGGCAAGCGGTACATCGATTTCAACTCGCAGTTGATGTGCGTCAACATTGGACACAACCATCCCAAGGTGGTCGCGGCGATCAAGGCCCAGGCCGACAAGTTGGTCTTCTCGTGGCCTGGTTCGGCGACGGAGCCGCGGGCCCGGCTCGGCAAACTGCTGAGCGAGATTTGCCCCGCTGACATCGACAAGTTCTTCTTCACCAACGGTGGTGCGGAGTGCAACGAGGCGGCGATCAAGATCGCCCGCCTGTACACCGGTCGGCACAAGATCCTCAGCTACTATCGGTCGTATCACGGCGGTACGCATGGGGCGATGCAGCTCACGGGCGATCCGCGCCGCTGGGCGACGGAGCCGGGGGCCCCCGGTTTCGTCAAGGTGATGAACCCGTACCCCTACCGCTATCGTTTTGGCAGCAGTGACGAGGAGATCACCGAGAACAATATTCGCTACCTATCGGAGGTCATCGACTACGAAGGTCCGCAGAACATCGCCGCCATGTTCATCGAGCCCGTACTCGGTACGAACGGGATCCAGGCGCCGCCCAAGGGTTATCTCGAGGCCTTGCGTGATCTGCTGCACAGCCACGGCATTTTACTGGTCGCCGATGAGGTGATGGCGGGCTTTGGTCGAACCGGGAAGTGGTTCAGTCATCAACACGCCGACGTCGTGCCGGATCTCATGTGCATGGCCAAAGGTTTGACCTCGGCGCACTTGCCTCTTGGTGCCCTGGGAATGCGGGCGAAGATCGCGCAGCATTTTGATGACAATGTGTTCTCTGCTGGCTTGACCTATAGCTCCCACGCGATGAGCCTCGCGGCGGGGATCGCGGCGGTCGAGGCGACGAGGGACGAGGGCTACGTCGACAACGCCGCGCGGATGGAAGAGGTGATGCGAACGCATATGCGGGAGCTCGCTGCGAAGCACCCGAGCGTCGGGAGTTATCGGGCCACCGGTCTGTTCGGCGCGCTCGAGCTCCAGAAGAATGCCGCGGGCGATCCACTCAGTGGGTACAACGAGACGCATCCCGCGGTCCCGAAGCTCATTCGGGCGCTTCTCGAAAAGGGCCTGTTCACCCTCTCGCATTGGAACATGATCTTCTGCAATCCGCCGCTGTGCATCAACGAAGAGCAGCTTGGGGAATCTTTCAAACTGCTCGACGACTGCCTCGCGATCACCGACGACGTGTACGAGGGCTGATCGCGCTGCGGGGGGGCGGCTGCGAAAGCGCCGGCTTTCTTACCGCGGCGACAGCTTGCGGCCCCGACTGTTGCATGTGGCAACAACCGTGGCGCGCGCGCGTTGCCTTTGGCAATCTTGAGGTCTTTCTGCGCCCGGGATAACGGCCCCTTAGCTCTGGCACGTGCTTTGCTCTGCTTGGTCACCATACATCACCCCAAGCGCCTCATTCTTGGCGCGTTCACCGATGGAGGTACCCATGCGTCATTCGATTACAACATTCGCTCTCATGTTCGCCCTTGGCTGCTCTGCTCAAGTTGGCGGCGACACCGACTCCGCTGCAGGCGCTGGAGGCGCTGGCGCGCAAGCCACCGCTGGCAGCGGTGGCTCTGACTCGGCAAGCTCGGCTGCGGGCCAGCAGCCTACTGACGAGGCGCCAGCGTTCATCGCGACGATGACCCATCTCGAAAGCGGATGGAATTATGATGGCCCCGACGGCAACGCCAAATTTGACATAGACGTGCTCAAGATCCGTACAGGGATGGACATCTTCAGTGCGGCGGGCGGGATCATGACGGTCGAGTCGGAGGTCCCGTTTTCGACCAAGGCGATAGCGGTGAACAGTCCGATCTTCACCGATCTTCTTGCTGCGAACTTCGGCGTCGGTAGCCATTGCGACATCAAGTCAACCCTCGACATCAGTGACGAGGCGATGGCGGAGGAGTTTCGTCTGCGCAAGGAACCAATGGACCTTCTCATCGGTGCGGACAACAACCTGGGCTGCTCCGGCGGGGCATCGAAGAGTGACTGGGTCTTGGGGGCGCACCTCGCGGGTTTCAAGTACATCAATGGCATCGTCGGAATACACTATCTGTCGATGGACGAAGACGCGCGGCCCGAAGGTTGGACCGACGATTCGATCCTCAACGGCGGTCACTTTCATGACGTCTCACCCGTCGATCTCACCCACCGAATGCATCCTTTCATGATGGCGGATGCGACGGATTTTGAGCCCGACGCGGACGGAGTGATTTTGGCCAATCCAGGAGAGCTCGGCTCGCTACCAAACTTCGCCGAGTTGGAAAAAGGACAGAGCTGTTCCAAGGGCTGTGCGCTCACGAGCGAAGATGTCGACGTCGCCATGGCGAAGATCGAAGAGAGCTTGGCCGTGCGGGATGCCGGAAGGGTGTTCAAGGTCGATCTGTATCTGCCGCTGATGCTGTTCACCGAAGCGAACCGAGCCGTGCTCGAGAGCTTCATCGAGCAAGTCAACACGAAGTTCGTCGAGACGGGACGTCTGCAGTGGGGCAGCCAGCGGGACGTCTACGAAGCGTACGTTGCCTACAACGCGACCGCGCCTTGAGTTCTTCAGCTGGGGAGCAGCAAGGCGTGCGCCGCTTCGCTTAGATGTTTCTCCACCGCCGCGAGCGTGATTTCGTCATGCTCGCGGCGCGATTCGGTTGTGACGCCCAGGAGTTCGTTCATCTCGTCCGGGGGCAGCAAGGCGTATCGCACGATGAGAAGACTGCAACTTCGTAAGGCCAAGCGCAGAGCCAAAGGATCCTTTCCGGTCGCGTCGCCGAGCCAGCTGCTCGTCGCGTCGAGAAAAGGAAGCAAGAAGTCTCCTCGTCGCTGGCCGTGTGCCTGGTGACCATCGATCGCGTCACGGGTTGTCATGCGCACCGCCGACAGATGCTGCAAACAGAAGCGAAAACTCGTTTGCACGATGCGCGTGATGAGCTCGCGGAGATCCAGGTCGGCTTGGACGACGGCGTCACGCGCGATCTCGCCCAGCTCGTCTTGCAAGGTCGCAAGCTCGGCGTACATGGCCTCGACGACGGCCTCGCGCAGCTCGGCCTTGCTCCCGAAGTAGTGGTGTACCGTGGCTTGGCTTACTTTTGCGGCGCGCGCGATGTCCCGCATGGACGAGCCGTCGGATCCTCGATCCGAGAAAAGTTGGCTCGCGGCTGTCAGGACACGGTGACGGGTTTGCGTGGCGTTTGCGTCGGTGGGTCGGGCCATGATGTTCCGGGTTTCGTCGTCGCTGGGTTGGGAGGCGGAGGTGTTATCGTGCTCCGCCGGTAGCGGCTCGTGTTTCGCTTGTACGTGAAGGGCAGGCCGAGGTGCAGCCAGAAATGGTCCGGCAAGGAAGCCTCGTTAAGCCCGATCGCAGCTGATGGTCTCTGGCCCTGAGGGGCGTGGCGCGTGCCAAAGACGACGTCCCACACAATCAGGTTGCTGCCGTAGTTGGCGTTGGACTCGGCGAGCAGGCGGCTGTGGTGATAATGATGCAGATCGGGTCCGGCGAAAACCCACGCGAGGGGGCCCAAGCGCATGTCGATGTTGGCGTGTTGAAGCAGGCCGTTGACTCCAGTGAAGACGTTGAGCAAGGCGATGGTTTCGATCGGTGCGCCGAGCAGCACCAGCGGTGCCGTGCTCACGAAGAAGGTCGTGGCGATGTTGATGGGGTGGGTGCGTCCGGCGGCCAAGCTATGCATCTTCTCGGCACTGTGGTGCACGGCGTGGATGGGCCACAGGGGTAACAGCTCGTGGTAGGTGCGGTGTGCCCAATAGGTACCAAACTCTGCGACGAGCAAGGCGCCGAGCAGTTGCAGGCCGAGGGGTGCATCGCTCGGCCATAGGGCGAGACCCCAGGTGAGCAGCCTCTCGGTGCCGGCATGAAGTGCACCGATGGTCGCCGCGTGCAGCAGGCTCGGCACCGCCGCGGAACTGAGCAGGGAATGTGACAAGTCGACGACCCACGTCCGTCGATTTGGTCGCCATGACCGGTGGTGCGGCCACCGCCTCTCGATCACCTGGATCACGAGGGCAGGCAGGAGGATAGCCAAGCTGACGCTCGGGCCGCTGGCCAGGCCAAGCCACTGAAGGGCCCAGCTTCCGCTGAGGCTCGCGACGAGCAGCAGGGGGTAAAGCGCCCACGTCCGTACCGGTTGTCGTGGGCGGCTCGGATGCATGCTCGTTAATTAATCGATCGATCGATTAATTGCAAGAGGGCCAGCGCCTGATCCGTGCTTTTCTCGTCACATTCGCCAGCTGATTCGCGATGAGGGGATATGAATTCACTATGGACGCCGTTGATTTTGGCGTGCTGCTTGCTCGGCTGCACTCCCGCCGAACCTACCCATCTGATGGCCAAGGGGCCGGGTGTTCGCCCGCCCGTCCTGCAGCGCGCGATCCCCGAACCCCTGCGCGGAAGGCCGCACCCCGCCCGCAGCACAGACTACGCGAAACACCTCCGCCTGCTTCGCCAGCGTTTGCCCAACGGTTTCACGGTGGTTCTCGAGCCTCCTTTCGTCGTGATCGGCGACGAGTCGCCCGCGCGGGTGCGTCAGCGCGCCGCCGGCACGGTCCGGTGGGCGGTCAAGCGGCTGAAGCGCGCCTACTTCCCCGACGATCCGAAACACATCCTCGATATCTGGCTCTTCAAAGATGGGCGCAGCTATCGGGAGCATGCGAAGCGTCTTTTTGGAGAAATGCCCGATACCCCTTATGGCTACTATTCTTCCTCGGATCGGGCCTTGGTCATGAACATCTCGACCGGGGGCGGCACCCTCGTGCACGAGATCGTGCATCCTTTCATGGAGGCGAACTTTCCGTCGTGTCCAGCTTGGTTCAACGAAGGGCTCGGCTCCTTGTACGAACAATCGGCCAGTCGCGGGCAGCAGATCATTGGACTCACGAATTGGCGTTTGGCTGGTCTGCAGCGCGCGATTCGTGCCGCTAGGCTGCCGTCATTCGAGCAGCTGACGCGCACGAGCAGCCGTGCCTTTTACGATCGGGATCCGGGGACCAACTATGCCCAAGCACGTTATCTGCTCTACTACTTGCAGGAGCGTGGTCTCCTGCGGCGCTACTATCGCGTCTATCATGCGCAAAGGCGCCGGGACCCTACGGGGTATCAGAGCTTGAGACAGGTCCTTGGCGAGACGGACATGACGCGCTTCCAGAAGCGGTGGGAGCGCTACGTGCTCACGCTGCAGTTTCCGTGACGAGCGAGCAAGCTAGAAACTGAAGCGGCCTCGGGTCCACACCATCGAGCCACCGGCGGCCGGATCGCCGAATTTGGTGTGCTTCTCGCCGAGCTGCACCAGCGCGCCGCCCTCCAGCTCGAGGCCATTGCCAAAGTTGTAGGCGAGCTGCGGGTAGATGACCGCGCTGTGACCTTTTTGACTGAAGGGGCCGTAGTGTCGCCTCTTTCGCGTCGCGCTAGCTGCGTCGTAAAAACTCTCGTCGATGCCGTTCAAGGCCAACATTCCGAAGAGGCGCAGCAGTCCCTTGTTGTTCGAAAATCGAAAGTCGATGCCCGCCACGGCGTAATCGGCAAGGCGGGGCGCGAGCAGTTCGTAGGCGCACTTCGTGCCGTCCTTCCCAAGCGCGCACACCACCGAATCGGCATCCTCGCTCGTGACGCCGCTGGCTCGCAGAACCTCGCCGTCCTGGATGAAGTCGCCGGCACCGAATTCGTCGACGATCCCGTGCACCCATTGAACGTTGGCGTACACATACTCGCTGAAGGTGTAATCGAGGCCCACGCTCCACTTGGCGAAGGGGGTGTCGTCGAGCACGATCGGACGCTCGCCTCCGGGATAGTCATATTCACCCGCGGGAAAGCTCGCACCGGCGAGCTCGATGGGGTCCGTGGTGATGCTCATCCTCGACTTTTCCGGTGAAGCGTGGTCGCCAGGAACGATGAGCGCCGCCTCGATGCGGTAACCCACGGCCTTGATCGAGCTGGACAGTTTTTTCAGCAGGCCGATCTCGCCCGCCATGTTAAACCCGTAGACGTGCATCTCCGGGTAGGTGAGCGTGACGTCCTGCATGAGGCGGCCCGCGATGCACTGCGTGGCGTCGTTGGGGTTGCATTGCGGGGTGGTTTCTTGGCGAATGTGATTGCTGAGCGCGATCGGAAAATCGTGGCGACCACGGTAGTAGCTAAGCGCGAGGTCCTGGCCGCCAACCATGCCGTCGAGGCGAAAGGCGAACTGCATGTTCTCGAAGGTCGGGTCTGGCAGCACGGTCTTGATATCGCCGATGATGACCGGGCTGTTGCCGAGGCCCGCCGCGAGGGCATTCTCCGACTCGATGCGGTGTCGTATGCGCTCATCGAGCATTGGGAGACGATCGATGGCGGCCGCTGCGAGCTGACCGGAGCGGGGCAAGGCGGCCGGTCTGAAGATCGGCACGAGCACGCCGCTCAGTGACCAGGTTTCGTCGACCCAATAATCCAGTTTGGCCATCACGTTGCCGAGCTGGTCGCCAAACTTGAGGGGATCTTCCAAATCGTCAGCGTTGAGGTTGTTTGTAGGATTGAATTGATCGCCTACGCCCCACATCACGAGCTGTTGGCCGAGCCGCAGGTCGAGCCCTTCGATGAACACATCCTTGACCTGAACATAGAGGGAGTGAACATCGAAGCGATAGGGATCGAGTTTCTCTCGTCGTGTGAGATCGCTGAGGTGCTCGACGTCGGCAGCGTAGCCGTACAGCACGAAGTCCACGTCCGCCTTGGCTGACACAGCACCCATGGACGCGTTGAGCCGGGCGCCGAAGAGGTTCTCGTTGCGGGCGATCCCGGCGGGCAGTGAGCGACGGCCGTACCAATCGCCGACGGAGACTTCTTTTGCGCGGAAGCGAATGTCGCTTTGGACGATGCCACCGAAAGTCACTTCGGGTTCGTCTTGCGCCAAGGCACCGGCAGACAATGTGAAACATGTTCCACAAATGGCCGCGAGGAAACACGTCTTCGAGTTCGTCATAAGAGGCCAAAGCTACTACGGGGCTGGCGCGCGAACAACTGCGCGGCCGCCCACCGAGGAGCCTCATCGCTTCGGGTGTGCGACGGATCGAGCGCGGTCGTTGCGACCTGCGATCACTCCACTGGCTTCGCGCTGCGGAGCCTCGAGTGTTGACGAACTCAGCGCAAGTTGCGCTTGCTGAACAGCTTCTTGGAGATCGTGGGATTGATCTTGTGTTTGGTGAGCGTCAGCTCCGACCAGAGGCCGCCCTTGGCGTGGTTGATCATCTTCATCGTGCGGGCCGTGCAAACCTTGCCATCGCATAGGTACTCTTTCCGGGTCTCGCTCTTGACGTGACTCCCGCCCTTGTCGAAGTACTTGAACGACGTTGGCAGCATTTTACCGTCGATGGTCATGACAATGCGACCGTAGGCGACCGCGGCGCCGGCGCGTGCTGTGAGATTGAGCGTGCTGCCGCTCTTGGTGCATCCGTACTCGGGGCTGTAGCGCGTCAGGTTCATATCCGCCGCGCTGAAGGCCGTGCCGAGAAAGCTCTGATCGCTGGTGTGACTGTCGACCTTCCTCACTTTGCGAAAACTGGGAAGGTAGATCCACATTTTGGTGGGAGACTTGCTGAGCACCTTGGTGCCTTTGAGATCGCCGGGGGCGAGCAGCTCGGTGAATTGCTTCTTCTTCGTTTTCGTGGCCTTGAAGCGGGTCCGCAGTTTCATGGTCGTGGCCGTTTTACCGGGCTCTTGGGTCACCATCGTGTAGTGAAGATCCAGGCTCTTGTAGCTATTGAGCGCGCCGTCGACCTGCTTGAGGGTCGCCTCGCAGTTCGCGTCGGCTGTCGCTTCCGATGGCGCCAAACAGGTGACGATCATGGCCGCGGTGGCCCCCATGAGAACTCTTGAAATCACGTTACTTCGACCCCTCGACATTGCGTCACCCTTCCTGCGCTAGACCACGCCGCGGCGTACCACGGACATGACTACGACGTGATTATCATCAAATGTATTCAGGAAGAAGTGCGCCGCGCTTTAGCACGCGGTGAAGCAGGCTTTCGACGGCGCGCACGTGAACATGTTCCATTTGTGTGCGCTATGGCGATGAACGTGTTCTATTGGTTGGCCGTCGACGCGCGCGTCTCGCCGGGGCCGGCGCGGCGGTACGATGCTCGGCGAGCGAGTGCCGGGAGCGCGACAAAAGTAGCGAGCGCCGCCGTCACCATGGCCGCTGCGGTGAGGCCGCCAACGGTTTGCAAGGGACGAGCTTCGCCGAGGGTGAGCACGTAGAAGCCCGCGCCGACCATCAAGGCATTCGTCCAGATCGAAGGTCCGGCGCGTTCCGCCGCGCGGCGGGCAGCCTCGTCGAGGGACCGCTCGTCTGTCGCTCCGTTTTCGACGCGCCACGCGGCGAGCAAGTGAACCGCGTAGTCCACACCGGCGCCGATGATGATGCTCGCGAGCATCGAGGTCCCGATGTCCAGATGGATGTTCATCGCGCCCATCGCGCCGTAGATCACCAGCAAGGTCAGCACGGTCGGACAAGCGGCGAGCAAGCCACTGAGGATGGATCGAAAGAGGACCATCATGATAAGCAAGACCAGGGCGAGGGCCAGCGCCAAGCTGCGGACTTGATTCTTCGTCACGCTCTCGGACAGTCCGCGGTACAGCACCGGGACGCCGCTCAGTTCGTAGGACAGGGCATGCTCCGGGGAGGCTGCAGGATCCGGCAGTAGCGCCCAAGGAAGGTCGAGATCGAGCAGCGCGTGTTCCGTGCGTTCGCGCAGTTGAGCACGGCTGTCCGCAGAAGCCTTGGCGAGCTGCGGCCCGAGTGCCGAGGGGGCGCGAGCACTCGCGCGGGCCCGGCGCCAGATGTCAGCAAGAGGCGCAGAGAGCGAAGAACTCAGGTCGGATGCAAAGGAGTCGTCCTCCTCTTCTTCTTCTTCGTCCTCCTCCTCGTCTTGGTCGGTGTCCTCGCGTTGCTCTTGGGCTTGTTTCTGTTTTGCGTTTTCGGCGCCGAGCACGTTGGCGATCGACGCTTCGAGGGCGCTCGGGGACGGCGTGGCGCCAAGCTTGACGATGGCAGGTGCCAGCGGCTTGGCGAGTCGGTGCTGTTCCTCTTCGAGCATCGACTCCTCGGATCCGAGGTACCGGGCCAGCCGTTGCTCGACGTCTGCGGAATCGGCCTCGATGGCGCCCAGGGCGGCGATTCGTTTTCCGAGCGCGGCTTGACCGTTCTCGTCGAGCCGCAGCGCGCTGGCCGTCCAGCTGACGGCGGCAATTCGGGCCGTGGCAAGGGCGATGCGTCGCTGGCGGATCTTGGTGTCCTTTGGGTCTTTCCCGATCGTGTAACCGCGTGGGGCGGCGGCGACCAACGTTTCGATCTGCTCGAGAAGTTGTGAGACCGCGACGTGTTCGTCGGTGTCGATCTTGATGTGGATGAGCGCCCGGTTGCGCAAGATGGCCGAGTCGGATGCGTCGCCGGCCGTCTTGGTGTCCACCTCGCTCTTTTCGTAGGTGACGAGTTGTTTTACTGCGGTCTTGGATCCGACGAAACGATAGATGGTATTGATTTGTCCGCGCTCCGTCGGGATGCGCCGCTCGTCGGCCATCGCATCGGTGGCCATCGCAAGCACCTGTCCGACATGAAGAACTGCGCTGACGTGGGGAAGGGGAGTGATGGCGTCGGCGAGCCCTTGCACCTGACGGACCACAGCGGGCTCGTTCATGTCACCGGCGACGAGGATCTGAATGAACATCGATCCGCCGAATTGTTCACGCAAGAAGCGATCGGCCTGCTCTGGCGGGCTACCCTCGGCGAAGAAGGCGCGGTTCTCCATTCTCGCTTCGACCTGCCCGGCGAAGGCCGACCCGAGGCCCGCGAGGATCACCAGACCACCGATCACGGGCCGTCGGTGTCGTCGGGCCCAGCTCGCCAGGGACACGAGGGCGCGGCGAAAAACGCTATCTTTCAGACGCCGACTCTTGAGATTCAACAAGCGGATGACTGCGGGGACAAAGGTGATGGAGAGCACGAGCGTGGAGGAGATGCCGACCGCTGTGAACACTCCGAACTGTTGCATCGGCTCGATGTCCATCGCCAAGAACGACAGAAGGCCCGCGACCGTCGTGAGACCTGCGGCGAGGACCGTGGGCCCGATCTGAGCCAGGGTTTGCGGCAAGGCCTCCTCGACGGGTAGCTCCGCCGCGATGGTGTAGTAGCGGACGAGCACGTGCGTCCCGTAGGCGCTACCCACGGCGAACAGGATCACTGGCATGCTACTCAGGACGATGTTGGCGTTGATCCCAAACGTGCCCATCCAGCCGTAGGTGAAGAGGATACCCAGTCCTGTCGACCCGAGTGCGAGCAAGCTTCCGATCGGGTCACGGAAGGATGCGACCACGATGAAAAGGATCACCGCCACCGCCCAGGGGATCAGCGTGCGCATGTCCGTCTCGGTAATGTCGTAGATGTAACCCGCGACGAAGGGCGCACCGCCCCAGTAGATCGTCTCTCCTGGCAGTTGCCGTTCGACCTCTTGCCGGATCTGTGCGGCGGTGCGTCGAGGCTCTGCATCTGGACGCAAGAAACAATAGATGATGACGCCTTTGCCATCGCGCGCCACGACGTTGCCGACCACGTGGTCCAAGCCCATCACGCGTTCGCGGAGCTTCTTGCGTGCCGTTTCGTCTTTCGGGATCTCCGTGACGAGGTAGTTCGTCTCGACGCCGCCCTTGACCGGATCTTTGACGAAATCTTCCATGTTGCTCAAGCTCAAGGCCTTGGCGATGGTCGGCTGGGCGTCGAGCGTCTGGGTCAGGGTCTTGAGCTTGCCGAAGAATTCGGGGTCGAGCGGATCTTCGACCGCGATACCCACGATGGCGACGTTCAAGCCGCCGAACATGTTGTTGATCCGGTCGAAGGTGGTCACGGCGATGTTGTCCTTTGGCAGGAAGGCCAGGACGTTGTCGTCGCGTTGGACTTTCGCGGCTTGGCTGGCGGCGAAGGCGGCGAGCACCGTCACGAGCAGCACGACGAGCCGTGCGACGGACTTGCGAGCCAACTGTCGCCCGAGCCAATGCATCATGGTCGGAAGTCTTCCAAGGTCTGCGCCAGTCGGCGGATCCCCTCGAGGACGCGCGGCCGAGGGGCTCCCGTGTAGCAGAGCCGGAGGAATGGCCCGTAGTCGTCACCGAAGGCTTCGCCAGGTGCGAGCAGCACGCCTCGCTCGATCGCCGCTTCCAAGAAGGGTTTCATCGGTCCGCCGCCGAGACGGCTGTCCAAGTTGATGAAGACGAAGCTCCCGCCCCGGGGCAGGTAAAAGGGGAGGCCGATCTCCTGCAGGGCGGCGGCCGTGGCATCCCGGGCGTCGCGGTAATTGCCCTGGGCGTGGCTCACCCAGGGTTCGCCGTGTTGTAGCGCGGCGAGGGCCGCTTGCTGCATGGGCACCGGGACATTGTAGACCGTGTGGTTGGAGATTCGTCGGGCCGCGTCGATGACCGAGGTCGAAGCGACGATCGAACCGATGCGGACGCCGCTCATGCCGTGGCTCTTGGACATCGAGTAACAACTGATCGTCCGATCGGCCATCCCCTCGAGATTGGCGATGCTCTGGTGCTCGTCGGCGTAAACGAAATCGCTGTAGACCTCGTCCGCGAAGACCCAAAGATCGTGCTCTTTGGCGAAAGCGGCAATCTGTTCGAGCTGATCTTGCGTGTAGACGTAGCCGTCTGGGTTGTTCGGCGTGATGAAATAAACAGCTCGGGTCGTGTCGGTCCGGGCTTGCTCGAGCTTCTGCGCGATGTCGAGGCCGGGGTTCGCGTACAGCTGTTGGGTGAGCGGGACACCGATGGGATCGGCGCCAGCGGTGCGGAGCACGCCGATGATCAGGGGCCAATAAGGTGTCACCACGAGGATCGAATCGCCTGGGTTGAGGACGGCACGGGCGGCACAGAATAGCGCGTGGGTGCAGCCACACCCCACATGAACGTTCGCGCCGCTGTGGGCCTTGGCGAAGCCACGGCGTGTCAGTCGCGCGGCCAAGGCTTCGCGTAGCTCGGGCATGCCCGGAACCGCCCCGTACAAGGCGAGATCTTTTGGGGGGGTCAGGAGCTGGGCTTCGGGCGGCGGGTCGAGATGCGTGTCTCCAATATGGAGTGGGATGAGATCTCCGCCGCTTTGTCGAAAGCGAACGATGCTTTGTTGCAGCGTCGCGAAGACGCTCTGTCGCATTCCGCTCGCTGCCTTTGAAAGTTGCCGTGCCGGTTCGCTCATCGAGTTTGCAGCGTACGATGCCAAAGCGCGGCCCCTCGCGCAAGCCGGGCGGAGAAGTGCTCGTCCGGACGCGCAGGCAGTACGAGTTTGGATCTGCTACAGTCGTGCTCACGATGCTCACTTTCTCGACCGCGCGGCCAATCCCATTTGGGGCGATCCCATCGGTGCGCCGAGCGGCTATCGTATGGGGCAGCGCCCTCGCACTTTTCATTGGCAGCGCGTGCGCCGCGACGGGGCCCGCCGCTGATACCGGCTCGAGCAGCGGAGTCGGCGGATTTACGGGGTCCTCGGGGTCCGGTGATGGCGGCTTCGACACCTGCGCGAGTGCCAGTGACGAGGCCAAGCTCGTGCCCGTCAATATGTACATCCTCTTCGACAAGAGTGGATCCATGGCGGGTGTCAAATGGAGCCAGACGACCGCCGCCGTGCAGAGTTTTTTCGAGGATCCGGGGAGTGCGGGCTTGCGCGTGGCTTTGCGATTCTTTCCTGACGGCGCGTGCGACTCGTCGTGCAAGATCAGCGCCTGCGCGACGCCCAAAGTGGCCCTGGGCGAACTCACCGAACTCTCCGCTCCGACCGACACCCACGAACAGGCCCTGTTCGACGCCTTTGTTGGCGTTCTACCGAGTGGCGGCACGCCCCTCTCGGCTGCGCTCTCCGGTGGCTACCTCTGGGCGGAGGGGGTGCTGCAACAACATCCGTCGGAGAAGGCTGTGGTCGTGCTCGTGACCGACGGCAAGCCTGAGGATTGCGACACGAGCGAATCGAATATCGCGGCATCAGCAGCTGCGGCTTACACCGATCGAGGGATCATCACCTTTGCCATCGGTCTCGAAGGTTCCAGCACCTCGCTGATGACGGCCCTCGCCATGAAGGGGGGAAGTGGCGAAGCGGTGTTCGTGGACACGGACGGCGCGAAGGAGCAGCTCAGCAAGGCACTCTCGGAGATTCGCGAGAGCACGGTGGCGTGCGAGTACATCCTGCCCACCGAAGCGGGGGGCGAAGATGTCGATCCTGCACTCGTCAACATGCTCTACACGCCTGGGGGCGAGACGGAGTCCATCACGATCGGTCAGGTGGCCGATGCTTCTGCCTGCAATCCGCAGGTCGGCGGGTGGTATTATGATGACCCGGTCAATCCCAAGCGTCTCATCCTGTGCGCATCGAGCTGCGGCGCGATTCGTTCGGATACGGGCGGCAAAATAGACATTCTCTTCGGTTGCAGCACGGTTCCGGCTTAGCATCCCTCGTGTGCGGCGCATCCTCACCTTCAATTGCCACGAGGCGTGGGTTCATCAGCTCGCCTCCCTCGGTTTGGAGGTCGACGTCGTGGATGGACTGCCCGGGCGGTACACAGCGAGTTGGGACGAGCGAATGCGGCCGGTGCCCTCGTGTTTCCGTCTACTGGCCCTCGAAGATGCACTGAAAGAGCCGCGGCCCTACGACTGCATCGTCGCCCACAACCTCAGCGATCTGTTGTGCGTCAAAGCCCTGAATGCGCCCCGTGTTCTCGTGTTGCACGTGACCCTGGAGCACCGATTGATGCAAGCTAGGATCACGACCCCTCCCGATGACTTTTGCGCGACCATTCGGTCCTATTTGGCCCGTGTTGGCGGTCATGTCGTGGCGGTGACGGAAGCGAAGCGCCGCAGTTGGGGTCTTGGCGGGGACGTCGTCGAGGCTGGGGTGGATCTAGCGAGTTACCCCATCGCGACGAGAGAGGTCGCGGCAGCGGTACGGGTTGCCAATCAGATTACGGCCCGGCAGCAGTACTTGTTTTGGGATTTCCACAAGACCGCGTTTGCCGACATTCCCGTGCGAATTGTAGGTTACAACCCTGAACTCCCAGGGGTTGAAGCATCGCGCGACTGGGCGGATTTGAAACACATACTGAGTCGTCATCGCTTCTTCATCCATACTGCCGATCCGCAGCTCGAAGATGGTTTCAACATGGCTCTGATGGAGGCGGCCGCCACCGGGCTTCCGCTTTTGGGCAATCGCCATCCGACTTCGCCCGTCGAGCACGGCGTCCATGGTTTTCTAAGCGATGACCCCGAAGAGTTGGGCCGGCTTGGTCGGCGCTTGCTCGATGAACCAGAGCTCGCTGCGACCATGGGCGCCGCGGCTCGAGATCTCGCCGAGCGGCGATTTTCCACGGTGCGTTTTGCCCATCAATTTAGTCATGCGATGGATAGGGCGCGCGACGCGTGGTTGCGCGTAGCCGCGTCGAAGCGATCGCCGGGGTAGCCCTGCCCGGACTCGAACCGAGAAAACCACGAGGGTCGGTGGGTTTTAAGCCCACTGCGTATACCAATTCCGCCACAGGGCTGGCTGTGATGAATTTATAGCCCGATTTTCACAGATTGTCTCGCGGTCTGCGGCTTGTGCTCTCGCGCGAGTCCTGCAACACTAAAAAGCAGCATGGCGGACAATCCGTTTCATCACGACGCGGCAGCGTTCGAGCCGATTGAGGTGCCGACAGGCGTCAACGTCGACGAGGCGGAGGCAAAGTACGCTGACCTCTTTGCCGAAGTGATCTGGGATGGCGTGATCACGGCCGAAAAACGCGACCGATTGAAAACGGCGGCGACGACCTTCGGACTCGATGAGGCACGCGTCACTCAGATCGAGCAGGCGCTCACGGCGGCCCACACGACGATTCACCACGTTGGGATCGTGGAAGAGGCGTCGCGCAAGGCGTCGGTCAGCTACGAGGAGGAGCCCGCGCCTCAAACGATGGCTCCCTTGGCGCAAGCGAGCGACCCCCGGCTGGCCGTGCTGCAGGGCCGAATCGACGTTCTCGAGGATGAGAACGCGAAGCTCGAAGAAGAAAAGGAGGAGCAGTCCACCCGCATCGGTGAGCTTGAGCAGCTTGTCGGACAGCTTCAGCATGCCCTCGAGTCGACGATGGTCGACCTCGACAAGTTGGGCGCCAAGCTGGGTGAACTCGAGGCTGCGGCGAGCGACTCCGACCCTGACGAGGACGATGAGGGGCCGGTCTCGACGGTGCAGCCGCTTGCCTCCTCCGAGGAAGTTCCCGCCGTTGTCGCGGTCGCTGTTCCGCGACCCGATACCAAGGTCGGTGATGCCGAGACGAAATCTTTCGCGGGCCCCGTTCGGTCACGGCGGACCTTTCGGGCCTCAGAGCTTCCGCCCGCGCCGGCCGAGCTACAGCAGGAGATTCGACTTCGACCCAGCCGCGGTGATCCGGCAGAGATCCACCGTCTGGTTCGACTTGAGCCCAGGGATCCGCAATTGTTGCGGGCGTTGTTCGCTGCCCTACAGCGCGCTGACGATCTCGATCGTCGTTGGTGCATTTCCAACGTGCTCGTGTTTCTGGGGGAGGCCAACGACGAGGAGCGCGATCTGTACGTGACGCATGGCCAAAGTGGCCTCGTCCGACCGCGGCGGGCCATCAATGAAGACGAGTGGCGCGAGCTCCTGTTCCACCCAGACGAGAGCCTGCTGACGGGACAGATCATGGCCGAGATCGCACCGGCCGTACTCCTCGGACATGCGACGGCGATCCGCGCGAGTCTTTCCCCGGATGATTTCGATCCGGCCCAGCGTGTCGATCCGGAGAAGTCGACCTTGCAAGCCGCACGCTGCATCTCATGGGCGTCGGCGATCCTCGGTCTGCAGCCGCCGACCCTGTACGCGGCTCCAGAATACGAGGGGCTTGCGCGGCTGGTGCTCGACCCTAAGCCGGCGAGTAAGATTGGCCGCGAAGGCCTGATGGGGCGCTCGACCCGTGAACTAGCTTTTTTTGCGGGGTCGCACCTCACCTGGTACCGCAAAGAACACATTTTGGCGCAGACCCTGCGGTCGATGCGCTATCTCGAAGACTGTTTTTTGGCGGCGCTGATGATCGGAAATCCCGGATTGCCGATGACGAGTGAAATCAAGAAACGCGTCGAGCCGATTCGCAAGACCATCGCTCCTTTGCTCGATGAGGTAGCTGTCCAACGACTTCAGGGCTACTTCGCGCGCTTCGTCGAACAGGGCGGTCGAACCAATCTCGCCGAGTGGGTAACCGCGGTGAAGAGAACCGCCGCCTGCACCGGCCTGCTCCTGGCTAACGATCTGTACGCGGCACGGGACATGCTCGCTATCGAATCGCCCGAAGGGTTACAAGAACAGATCGACGAGCTCATCGTGTTTTTCACCGCCGGTCGATGTAGCTTGCTGCGTAAGCGTATCGGTTTGGCGATCAAGGTGGCCGAGGGTGGTCGCGACGAGTGAAGGGATGGGCTGATGATGCGAAGTGAAAGGACGAGACGAGGATTGATCTGCGGGGTTGCCGTGGTCGTGGGGGCGGTTGGCTTCCTTGCATGCGACGACAAGAAGGAACCGGCGCCCCCGTCGGCCGGGCCGGTTCCTGAGACAGCCGCGACCGTGTCATCCGCGGCCGGACGGGCGACTGTCCCGAGCGCGAGCAGCACGGCTTCGCCGAGCGCGATCGCTTCGGCTTCCGCGGCTGCTTCTGCCTCATCAGATGCTACCGGCTCGGTTGGCTCTGCGCCGGCGGCGTCGACGGCTGTTGCAGGCGTCGCTTCGGGCGCCCGCGGACCGAGCGCTGCTGCGCCGAGCGCGAGCGCTGCGGTTGCTGCGGCGAGTGGCAGCAGCACGGCTTCGCCGAGCGCCGTTCCTGCAGTAGCTTCCGCCAAGACGGTCACCGGATCGAAGGGCCAGACGGCGGGCGTGTATTCCACCTGGATGCAGTCTTCCGGGCGTTTCGTCGCAGGAAAGGCGGGGACGGTCCGAGCCGTGGTGGTGGCCAAAGGGGAGTTTAAAACCAATCCCAACTATCCCTACAAGGTCAAGATGGCCGCGCCGCCAGCTGGGGTGAGTTATCCGCAACCGATCGTGCGTGCCGTTTCGCGGACCGACAAGCGTGCGGTGATCACGGTGCCCGTCGTGCCCACCTCTGCAGGACCGAAGACGGTGCGCGGGACCTTCTACTTTTCCGTGTGCACAGCCGAGCAGTGCCAGATCAAGAAACAATCTCTCGCGGTGACGATTCAAGTCGATGAGGCGGCGGCCCCGAAAGAGGGCTCCTGAGAAGAAGCGCTCGGGTCATTCGAGAATGGTCGTTTCGCTTTCGCTGGTCAAAGCCTGCGAAAGCATGTCGGACATGCCCATGGCCAGCGATGCCGGCAAGTCGTCGGGCGAGAAAAGTCGCGCTTCACGGATCTCGATCGCGTTGCGGGGACCGCTGATCGGCTCGGCGACTTCGGCAAGAACACAAACCGTTACCGCATGAAATCGCGGGTCGCGATCGGGCCGCGAGTAGACGCCGATGATTCGACCGAGTTTCACGAAATGGGCACCTGTTTCCTCTTCGATTTCGCGTGGCAAGGCTTCGGACAACAGCTCTCCCCACTCGAGCGTTCCGCCCGGCAAGGCCCAGGTGCCCGTGTCGCCGCGTCTCACGAGCAGAACGCGTCCGTCAGGCGTACGCGCAACCGCGCAGATCCCAACGACCGGGCGCCGCAGCAGGTGCCGCGCCGCTTCGCGCATGATCGCGAAGGCTTGACGGGGAAGTCCAATGATCCGGGCCATGCTCTCTCGAAGCCGTGTCTAGCACACGCGGCTGGCAGTAGAGGATGGTATCCTCGCTTTGATGAGTGAATCGACGCTGCGACCGTTTCATTTGGCCTTTCCAGTGAACGATATCGAGGCCACGCGTGCCTTCTACGAACATCTCCTCGGGGCGCGCGTGGGACGTGCTGCCGAGCGATGGATCGACTTTGATTTTTGGGGCCATCAAATTTCGGCGCATGTCGTGGACGATCGACCGTCGGAGCCTGCGACCAATCCGGTGGACGGCGAACGCGTTCCGGCGCGCCATTTTGGTGTGGTGCTCTGCTGGGATGAATGGCATCGCCTCCGCGACCGCCTCGTCGAGCAGGGCGTCGCTTTTCTGATCGAACCGCAGATCCGCTTCGAGGGAGAGGTTGGGGAACAGGCGACGATGTTTTTCCTCGATCCAAGCGGCAATGCCCTCGAGTTTAAGTCCTTCCGCGACGAAGAGCAGCTCTTCGCGAGCTGATCGACGCGGACCGTGCGCCGCGGATCCAACCTCGGCGATGTCGATCAGGCCTCGGCTTCGTTGGCCGCGATTGCCGAGTCCTTAGCCCGGCGTCGAGAGGCGTACGCTTCGATGCCGATCACGAGCACGACGCCAACGACGAGACAGGACCACACGCCGACATCGAATTGGCCGGGTACGAAGGGAGTCGCGCCCACCACCCGTACCTTGTGCCGCACGGTGATGGTGCTCAATTGCTGATAGGGCCAGATCCGCCACAGACTACCGATGAGCAAGCCGATGAGCGAGGCGAGCGTGACGGCGTGGAAGCGACCGAGGAGCCAGTTCAGGAGCCGCGCGAAGAACAGCAAGCCGCACAGGCAACCGAGGGAAAAAGGGATGATCACCGACAATTGCAGGTGACTCAGCGCGTTCAAAACGTAGGCGTATTTTCCCAAGATCAACAGGATGAAGGAGCCACTGATCCCGGGCAGCAGCATCGCGCAGATGGCGATGCTACCGGCGAAAAAAATGAACGCAGGGTGCTCCGGGGTGGCGACCGGAACGAGATTCACGATCGCGAATCCGAGACCGGCTCCTACCAGCACGGCGGTTGCCAGCGAGGCACTCCATTTCTCGAGATGGCGGGCCAGCACCACGGCCGAGGCGATCACCATGCCGAAGAACAGGGCGTAGACATGGACGCGGGTGGGGCTGTCGTGGGCCACCATTTGAGGCAGACCGATGACCTTGACCATCACGCCGATGCCGAGCCCCACCCCGCAGACGAGACTGAGCAAGAAGCGCCAATGTACGATACTCAGCAGCTCGCGGGGGCGCAGCAGCGCTTTGAGTGCGTCAGTGCCCACGGTGGTAATGGCGGAGAGCAGCTGCTCGTAAATACCCAGGGCTACGGCCATCGTGCCGCCGCTCACACCGGGAACGACATCGGCCGCTCCCATGCAGAAACCGGAGAACACGGTGTAGGGGACGGCTTCCTTGCCGATGTCTTGTTTGTCGTGGCTTGCTTCGCTCATGTTTCATCTTCTGTTATCAAACACTTGAGATGAGCGCGAGCTTGCAACTGAACATCGAGCACGTACGGGAAGCGGCACGGTTCCTCGATGGCCAAGTGGTTCGTACACCGACGCTGCGCAGCGCCGCTCTCGACCGCATCATCGGGGCGGAGGTGTGGCTGAAGGCGGAGTGCATGCAACACATCGGCGCCTTCAAAGCGCGAGGTGCGCTCCACACTGTCGGTCGCTTGAGCGATGCGGAACGGGCGCGGGGCATCGTGACCTACAGTTCGGGGAACCACGCGCAGGCGGTGGCGTGGGCGGCGCGGCAGCACGGTATTGCTGCGGCGGTTGCCATGCCTACCGATGCTCCCAGCGTGAAGGTTGAGTCGGTCCAAGCGCTGGGGGCGAGGGTGACATTTGCCGGTACGACCTCCAGCGAGCGAAAGGTGGCCGCTCTGGCGATTGCGGCGGAGACGGGAGCGGTGGTCATTCCGCCTTTCGATCATCCGCACATCGTGGCCGGTCAGGGCACCGCCACGCTCGAACTGTTCGAAGACGTGATGACAGCGACAGGCGGAGAAACACTCGACGCGCTGGTTGTGCCGGTCGGCGGCGGTGGAGTGATTGCGGGAGCTTGCCTCGTCGCCGCGACGCATCGCACCCAAGTATACAGCGCCGAGCCATACGGTTGCGACGCGATGGGAGCGAGCCTCGAGGCGGGCGAGCGCGTTGCTGTCGAACCTGGGCCCACGCTCGCCGATGGCCTCAAGCCGGTGCGGGTGGGTGAACTCAACTTTGCCATCGCGCAAGCTGCGGGCGTGAAACCCCTGCGGGTGAATGACGAGGAGATCGGCCGCGCGCTGATCACCGTCTTGGCGCACGCGCGGGTCCTGGTCGAGCCGTCGGGAGCTGCAGGCGTGGCAGCGGCCATTCGGGGCCTTGCAGGCGGGCCTCGCCGCGTGGGGATCATGTTGACGGGCGGCAATGTTGGGATGGACACCGTGTCTGAACTGTTGAGTCGCTATTCCCTCCACCCCGTACGGTGGTAAGGTCGCGTGCAGGTCATGCCGACAGCTTTATTGGCTCTAGCGAGCGATACCCACGTGGACCAAGCGAGTGGCGGTGCCGATCCGGGGGCGGTTCTTCTCTTGGTGGGCGCTGTTTCCTTCGCCTTGGTCGTCTCCTTTCTGTGTTCGATTTTCGAGTCCGTTCTGCTCAGCGTGAGCCGGGGCAAGGTGGCCAAGATGGCCAAGGGAGGGTCTCGCTCGGGGCGCATTCTTGAGGGCTGGAAGAGCCACGACATCGAAGTGCCCATCGCCTCGATCCTCATTCTCAACACCGTGGCTCACACCGTGGGCTCGGCCGTTGCGGGCTCGAGCTACAATGAGGCCTTCGGCGGTGCGGGCGAAGTCGTGTTCTTGTCGTCATTCACTGTGGCGGTGCTTCTCTTCACCGAGATCATTCCCAAGACCCTGGGTGTCTCCTTCGCCAATCGGCTCGCCGCGCCCGTGACGGCGGCTGTCTGGGTGCTCACCGTCGTCTTGCGCCCGGTGCTGTTCGTGACGAGCTGGATGTCGCGCAAGCTCACGGGTGATCATCGCCGACCGGTCACCTCGATTGAGGAAATTCGTCTCCTGGCTGCCATCGGTCACCAGGAGGGTGACGTCGGGCCGCGATTTGCCTCACTGATCGAGGGCGCAGCGAGCCTCCGCGAGCTAACCGTGCACGACGTCATGGTCCCGCGAGGCACGGTCGCATTCCTCTCGGGGAACAAGTCGCTCGACGACAATTTCGAGATCATCCGAGGCAGCGGTCACAGTCGTTTTCCGTTCACGCCGACCGGGGATCTCGATGACGTTGATGGCGTGGTTTTGGCCAAGGTGTTGCTCTTCCACGACCACGATTCTGATGACGATGCACGAGAGGTCGACTGGAAACCGCTGAAGTCGGCTCTGGTGGTGGTGCCCGAGACCAAACCGCTCGATGAAGTGCTGCGCCTCTTTCAGGAACAACGAAAGCACCTCGCTATCGTTGTCGACGAGTTTGGCGGCACCCAGGGTGTGGTCACACTCGAGGACGTTCTCGAGGAAATCGTGGGTGAGATCGAAGACGAACACGATCCGATCGAGACCCTGATCATCAAGCGCAAGGACGGCTCGCTGATGTGTGATGGGACGGCGGAGACGCGAAAAGTCTTCAAGGAGCTGGGCATCGACCGGAAGTCCGATATGGTTTCCATCGGCGGTTTGGTGAGCGATTTGCTGGGCCGGATGCCCAAGCGTGGCGATACGGTCCATTTCGAGGGTTTCCGGTTCAAGGTCGCCGCCGCAAGCGCGCGGAGGGCGGAGCGCATCGAGGTTACGGTAGCGCCTGAGCCCTCTTCGACCGGTGAGAGCGAGCCCCCCGAAGAGAAAATCGACTGAGCTTCTAACGCGGCGCGACGTGAAAAACGTCTGCGGATCTGCTACTCAGCCAGTCTCTCGGCTCATGAAACCTTTTGACGAACTGTTCGTTGGCCATCCGGCCATCCTGGCACCTATGGAGGATGTCACCGATGCGCTGTACCGAAAGTTGTGCCGCAACCTCGGTGCCGACTTGTGCGTCACCGAGTTCATCAACGTCGAGGGCTTGCTGCGTGGCTGCAAGAAAGCCAAGCAGAAACTAACCCTGGCGGCAGACGACCAGCCCACCGCGATTCAGATTTATGGCAGCGATCCTGGTCGCTTGGCAGAGGCGGCGGTAGTCGCAGAGCAAGCTCAGCCGGCCTTTGTCGACATCAACTGCGGTTGCTGGGTGCCGAAGATTGCTCGCCGTGGAGCCGGCGCGGGCTGGCTTCGGGATCCTGTTGCGATGGTCGAGATGGCCAAGCTCGTGGTGGGCACGGTTTCGATGCCGGTGACGGTCAAGACTCGTATTGGATGGGGACCCGAAGACCAGATGCCGATCGTCGATTTGGCCCGCCGAATGGAAGACGTCGGCGTGCGCGCACTCACGATTCACTGCCGCACGGCCAAGATGGGGCATAGCGGCGCGGCGGATTGGAGTTGGGTGGCCCGCGCGGTCGAGGTCGTCGACATGCCGGTCATTCTCAATGGTGATGTGAAGAGCGCACACGATGCCAAGCGGGCCATCGATGAGACGGGGGCCGCCGGAGTGATGATTGGGCGCCGGGCCATCGAGCACCCGTGGATTTTTCGCGAGGTGCGTCGGTTTCTCGACGATGGCGTGTTGATCGATCCTCCCAGCGTCACCGAGCGGCTCAACTTGTGTCGTGAGCACCTCGTGGCGAGCGTCGCCCATCGCGGTGAGCCCCGGGGCGTGTTCTGCACGCGTCGTCATCTCGGTGGCTACATCCGTGGCTTGCGCCGGGCGTCTCATTTGCGGCAAGAGCTGTTTCAGTGCGATACGCTCGCGGGTTGCCTCGATCTTCTCGACCGCTTCGAGGGAATGCTGGCGGCCTGAGTGTGGCCGCGACGCTAGCTAGCGGGTCCAGCGAGTAGTATGAGAAGAACATGAGCTGTTTTCCTGTGGCCATGCAGGTTCTGGTCGCCATGCAGGCCGTCGGCCCTCCCCCGGTGCTGCCACCGCTGCCAGCTGTCCAACCCGCACCGCCCGTCGCCCCCGCGCCTGTCGCCCCCACGCCTGTCTCACCGGCGCCTGTCTCACCGGC
>JAPYTK010000012.1:39456-47990 GCA_029941785.1 Polyangiaceae bacterium
CGCCTGTCTCACCGGCGCCTGTCTCACCGGCATCTGTCGCTCCGGCGCCTGTCGCTCCGCCGGGTGCGCGGCCGATGGCTCCCAACCCCTACGCGACGCCCCCTCCTGGCTACGCCTATCGCCCCTGGCGTCCTCCTGTGCCGCCGCCGGTTTTGGCGCCAAAGATCACGGACCCGGCTCCGCGCTTTTTCGTACGCATCGATCTCGGATTTGGGACTCGCGGTTTCTCCGAGAACGACACTTTGCTGGCCGAGTCGGGTTTTGGTGGCCTCAAGCTGTGGAGTACCCTCGACGGCGCCTACATGATTCATCCCCGTGTCGGCGCAGGCTTGTGGATGGGCCTCAACCGCCGACTCGCCGAGCCGGACGAGAGCGCGCGACTTCACGAGGTTGCGTATTTCATCGCGGGGCAGGCGCCGATCCACTTGTGGGGCGACAGCTTGTTGTCCTTGCAGGTCGCACCCCGACTCGGCTTCGCCACCGGCATGCTCGAGCTCGGTGGCGATGGCGGCGGGCACTTTGATTCGGGGGTGATGTGGGGGCTGGGCGCGAGCGCGATGTCCTTCGACTATCACCTCAGCGCGACGGCTTCGTTCATGCGCGCTCAGGCTGGCCCGCCGGGCTTGCTCGGCGGAGACCACGATTTTGGTGGCCTTTACTTCGCGATTGGAGGGTTGATCGGTGGATAGTCAGAGACGACGTGTCATGCCTTCGGCGGTGGTGATGATTGTGGCCTTGGGCAGCAGCGCCTGCGCGAGCGATCCGCAAGCCTTGTTGCTCGATCACATTTGCGATCCGGACTCCGAGAATGAGTTTGACGATTTCAGCGAGCCTCTCCCCCCTCCTCCGGGGCCAGGTCAGCCAGACGTCCTCGTCATGTGCAGCACCAGCGGCGACGTCGAGCAGAGGTCGGGAGTCACGGCTGACGCGATAGCGTTTCATTTTGGACCAGCGACAGGCGCGCTGCATTTGCATCTCAGCGCCTTCGAGGCCATTCGCGACCCGAACTGGAGCCTCGAAATTCTGGCACGCTCGACTCGCCCCGAGGGGTCGGAGATGTTTCGCGTCATGACCTGGAGCACCTGCGCTGCGTGCCCCCCGGATCCGGGCGATGCGACAGGTGTCGTCACAGGGGAATTTAGCTGGGTACGAGCCGTCGACAACGAGAGCGGCATGAGCGATGCCTTTGCGAGCCTGCCCAACGACGCGATGATCACCCTACGCGGTGCCGACCTCGATATTGTGAACGTGCGAACCCCGCGTTGACCTCGCTGAGGGCGGAGTGTCTGTTCCCTTAGAGGCGCTCGAGTACGGCGGCGCCGCCAAGGCCGCCCGCGGCGCAGATCCCGAGCAAGGCGGTTTCCTTGTCACCACGTGCCAACTCGTTGGCCATGGTGGTGATCATGCGGGCACCGGTCGCCCCGAAGGGATGACCGAGCGCGACGGAGCCGCCGTGCACGTTGAGCGTGTCCATGTCCACTTCGCCGACGGCTTCGCTCTTTCCGAGGCGGGTCTCCGCCCAAGCTTTGCTGCCGAGCATCTTGATGACGCTCAGCACTTGCGCGGCGAATGCTTCGTGCATATCGACGTAACCGATATCGCTAAGCCTGAGGCCGGCCCGATCGAGGGCGTAAGGCATGGCCAAGGCGGGTCCGATCAGCACCTGATCGGCCGGATCGCAACCGGCGTAGGCCCAGCTGCGGAAGCAGGCCAACGGCGTGAAGCCGAGCGCGCTCGCTTTCTCTTCGCTCATCAACAACACGGCGGCCCCCCCATCGGTGAGGGGGCTGCTGTTACCGGCGGTGAGGCTGCCGTCCTTGGTGAACACGGGGCGCAATTTCGCGAGTTTGTCGGCGCTCGTTCCCGCTCGCACCATCGTGTCATGATGGACCCACTTGTCTGAGGGCGTGCGGACCGGTGAGACTTCGTCGTCGAAACGTCCCGACTCGATCGCCGCTGCTGCGCGATGATGGGACTGAACGGCGAAGGCGTCCTGTGCTTCACGCGGAATTTCATGACGTCGTGCCATGGATTCGGCTGCCTCGCCCATGACTTCGCCGGTCGTTCGTTCTGCGATCTTGGGCATGCGTGGCAAGATCTCGCTGATGGGCATCAGCTGAGACAACACACCGAACAAATCAGCGGGCGTTGCCTTGCCGAAGGCGAGCGGCGCGAGCGCGTGCACGACTTTTTGCGGCAACTTGAGTTCGCCGTTGCTGGTCGAGTCCGATCCGCCTGCGATGACGACGTCTGCTTCCCCGCGCTCGATGGCGGCGGCCGCCAGGGTGACGGCTTGCAGCCCGGAGGCGCATGCCCGGGTGACGGTCATGCCCTCGATGGAGTGCGGCAGCTTGAGATCCAACACGATCTCTCGAGCCAAGTTAGGGGCGAGCGATGGCAGGATCACCCCGCCCCAAACGCAGCTGTCGATCTCGCGCACGGGGACGGGAAAGCGATCGAGCAGTGCGCGAGTCGCGGCGACCCCAAGCGCGATCGAGTCCATCTTCGTGTAGGCGTTGAATGCCTTCACGAACGGTGTTCGTGTGCCACCGACGATGACGGCCCGTCGCTTGTTGGGGTTGCGCTGCTTCTTCGCGCTGCTTCGAGTGCTGTTCTTGTTTGACTTGGCTGCTTTGGTCATGATCGTCCTCGATTCTCAAGCGCCGATGAGCGAGCCGCCACATACGCGCAGAACGCCGCCCGTGATTCCGTAAGAGCCTGGCGTCGCCAGGAAGGTGATCACCTCCGCCACGTCGCGAGGCAAGCCCCCTTGGCCGAGGTTGCACAGGCGTCTACCGGCTTCACGCGTGACGGCGGGAATGGCTTTCGTGAGTCGTGTCTCGATGAATCCGGGCGCGATGGCGTTGACCGTGATCCCTCGATCGGCGACCGTGGGCGCCAAGTGCTGAACGAGGCCGATGATCCCGGCCTTGGATGCGGCGTAATTGGTCTGGCCCATGTTGCCTGCGATACCGGCGACGGAAGAGAGGCAAATCACCCGGCCCTCGTCTCGTAGGAGCCCTTCATCGAGCAAGGTCTGCGTGATGTTGGCAACCGCCGTGAGATTGATGCCGATGGCTTGTTCCCACAGCTCCGGCTTCATCCGCGTGATGGTCTTGTCTCGCGTGACGCCGGCGTTGTGCACGACGATGTCGACACCCCGTTCCCGGAGGCCGTCGGCGATGATCTGCGCGGCGTCCGGACTGCTTACGTCCGCCAAGAGAACCGAGCCGGAGACAGCGCGTGCGACCTGACTGCAAGGGCCATCGTCAGCCGGACGGTCCAGGCACACCACGTGTGCGCCCTCCGAAGCGAGTCGCTCCGCCGTGGCTTTACCGATCCCTCGGGCTGCGCCGGTGACGAGGGCGACTTTTCCGTCGAGCGGTCGGAGCCAAGACGAGGTTTTGGGGGGCTGAGCGACGGCGGTGATGTCGAGGCATTGGCCCGACACGAATGCCGAGTGCGGAGACAGAAGGAAACGCAACACTCCCGCCAGTCGGTCTTCGGCACCGGCATCGACCGTCAGCAGTTGGGCCGTTGCCCCCTTGCGGCCGACCTCCTTCGCGACACTTCGTACAAAGCCGCTCAAGGCAAACTGCGTCGCGGCGCTCGCCATCGTCGTCTGCAGGCCCACGGGTCGACCGAGAACGATCAAGCGACCGCATCGGGCGATCTTCTGGGTCCATGGATGGAAGAAGTCGTACAGCTCTCGAAGGGAGGAGGTGTTTTCCAAGCCGGTCGCGTCGAAGAGAAGCGCGTAAGGCTTCACTCCCTCGGGTGGTTCGCCGTCGATGTGACGTGCTGGTCGGCCATGCGCCTCGCCTGGAGCCTCAAAAGCGTCGAGCCGCGCTGCGTCGCCCACGATGTGGGGATTGGCGCCTGCGGCTGTCAACATATCGGCGAGGGGCTTTGCCAAGGTTGCGCCGCGCCCGAATCCAATCACCACGTCACTGTCGAAGAGCGGTCGTTCTTCAGACGGGCCTTTGGCCCGTTCGAGCTTCTGTGGAAGGGGGATCGGAAGGTTGAGTTTCTTGAACCACTTTCGCGCTTGGGGGTTCTGTCCGAGGTCGATCAAGAAGTCACTCATGACGTTTGGTCTCCATCGCTGTCGAGGCGCAGCGAGCCGCAGAGGTAGGCCCGGCCGCCCGGGCCATCGGCGACGTAGATCTTGTTGCCTGAAAGGTAGAGGCCGACGCGCGCCGGCAGCACGAGCGGGCTGGTGAACTGCACGTCGAAACTTCGAATGCGGTCCGTGGCTCCGCACAGAACGCCGTTTTGTACGCCTTCCATGGCCCGGGCCATGGTGGCGAAGCCGTGCAGAATCGTGTTGCGAAAACCGAAGGCCTTCGCGTATGCGGGCACCCAGTGCACAGGGTTGAAGTCGCCGGTCAGCTTCGCAAACTCCAATCCCGCCGATGCGTTCATCTTCCAGAATCCGATTTCGCGTGCGTCGGCAGGAGCTCTGACGCGTTCCCGTGGGGCCTTCTTCGCCTGCGTCTCGCTCGCTTTGGGATTCTTGCTTTCTCCCTTGCCCAGCGGAACCAGAGCGTACATGTGCGCGACGAGGGCCTCGGGTTGATCTTTCGTTCCCGTGATCACCTTTTGACAGATGAGGGCGCGCCTGCCGTTGTCGTCGATCGACTCGAGGCGGGCTTTGACTTGCAGAGGCTGGTCGATGGGCAACGGTGAATGGATGTCGATTCGGCAGCCGGCATTCAGCGTCTTTTGGAGAGGGTAGTCGACGTCGAGGAGGGCCTGCGTCGCGAGCGGAAAACCCCACTGCGGAAAGAGGTGGGCCGGGAGGTGGTGTTTGTACGCCGAGGGCTGACCGCCGACGTGACGCACATAACAACGTACCAGATCGGGATCCCGAGGCTTTAGCGTCTTCTCGATCCAGGGCCCCGGGAGACTGAGCGCAGGCCCCGAGCTACTCGAAAGTCGTCGGCGGAAGGCGGACAAGGCGGTGCGACCGAAGGCGGCGATGACGGGAGCTTGGTGCAGGATGTAACGATTGGGTACGGCCATGACGAAATCCAGCTCTTACTCAGCGGCTACCGCGCTCGGTTGTTCTGGCGTCGTGACATCGCCCTCGTCTTCTCTGAGCAGCGACAGCAGGCGTCTGCCGGTTGTCGTGATCTCGTCGTGCATGAAGCGGCAGCGCGGTTCGCAGCGGTCGAGGTAGGCCTCGAGGATGGCGCCCCGCTCGGGATGCTTCATCGCCTGCTCGAGAAGCGTCTCGCACACGACCTCATCGGTCAAGATGCGGGTGAGCCGCTCAGCGTGGAGCATCGCGAAGGCAAAGTCTCGTTTCGGGTCCCACTCCCTTAGGAAGGAGCGGGGCCATTCGCTGATGGGCTGACTCTGTAGTGACTTGACCTTGTTGGTCGCCGTTTTCGTCATCAAGAACTGTTGCGTGCTGAGCGACAAACTCTGCAGCTTGGCGACGCGTCGCTCGAGCGGGTTCTTGCACGATAGGGATCGCCAGCGAGCCTGCGCTTGCCGGCGGACGAAACGCTGCGGATTCTTCATGATGCTGCCCAGCGTGTCCTTCATCGCCATCAGCGCTTGGATTTGGCTCGTGCCTTCGTAAATCGGCATGACCATGGCATCGCGCAACAGCTTCTCGGCGCCATACTCTTTCATGTAGCCATTGCCCCCGTGGATCTGCACGCAGCGTTGGGCGATTTGAACGGCCTTTTCCGAGGACAGGTACTTGAGCAGAGGGGTAATTCGTCGCGCACGGTGGGCGAGTCGTCGTTCGCGCTTTGCGTATCGTTCACGCTCGGCTTCACTTTCCGGCGGCGCCATCTGCAGGAGCATACGAATTTTTTGGCTCTCCTCTTCCGCCATCGCACCCTTCATGGCGATGGCACGGATCGCCTGAATGTCCGTCTTCATTTCGTCGAGGTAATCAGCGATCATCTCGTGCTTGTCGATCGTTTTGCCCATGCTCGGTCGCTCTGCGGCGTAGTCTCGAGCCAGCCGATAGGCTGCCTCGCACAAGCCGAGGGCCTCGAAACCGACGCCCAGCCGAGCGTTGTTCATCAGGGTGAGCATGTGCTTGAAGCCCTCGCCCCGCTGCCCGATGAGATGCGCCGGCGCGCGATCGAAAATGAGGGTGGCCGTTGCCGATCCGTGGTGGCCGAGTTTTTCCTCGACGCGCTCGAGCGAGACGATGCGGTTGATGCTGCCGTCTTCGTTGTCCTCGTAGGCGGGGACGAGAAACATCGAGAGGCCCTTGAGGCCTGCGAAAGGGTCATCGCCATCAGCCGTTTTTTCGGTTCGCGCGATGACGAAGTGGTATTTCCCGTGACCAGAGGTGATGAAGATCTTCTCGCCACTGACGAGCCAGTTGCCCTCTTCGTCTTGTTCGCCCACGGCTTTCAGGCGCGCCATGTCGCTGCCCGCATCAGGTTCGGTGATGTCCATGCATCCCCATGCATCCCCCCGAAGGATCTCTTGGATCTCGTCGTGAAAACGCGTCTCGGTGATCGTGCCTTCCTCGACGTTGTAGGTCGAGCTGCCTTCGCGCAGACTGAAGATGAGCATGGCCATCGCCATCCCGCCGTGAAATCCGTGGTGCGTCATCATCGAGACATCTGCGCGGGAGAAGACCTCGATGTTCATGAGGTAGAGCAAAAGTGGGCAGTTCATCCCTCCGAGCTCTCGTGGAACGCACATGCCGTGCAGTTCGAGTTCCTTGATTTGTTGGAATATGGCGTCCGCTTCGGGTGCCATGACGACCTTGCCGTCCTCGAGTCGCACGCCGTGCCGGTCGACGGCGGCGGAGTGAGGGGCAACCTGCTCCGCTACGAACTCGCCGAACATCTCGATGAACTGCCGGTAAAATTCCACGGCTTCCTCGGTCGTGTCGAACCCTCCCTCGTTGCGAAAGCCCGTCTCAGTGAGCTCGACGATCGGGGTCCAATCGATGCCCTTGTCGAAATAATATTGGAGGTCTTCGTTGTCGGTGAAAAAATTACTCATGATGTTGTCTCCGTGTGAGCCGGTTTAGGCCCTCATGCATTTGATTCTGGGCGTGCCGAGGCTGGTTCACCGTCTGCTGTGTCGCGTCGCGCGACGGGTTCCTGCTTCGGGTTGTTGCGCTCGAGCCGGGATAGCTGACTGAACAGGCTGTAGCGCGCGATACGCACGAGCTCCTGCCCGTGCCTCGGACTGAGTTTTTGATCCGCACTGGCGTCGGGCAACAGCGCGCCCGCCAAGCTCGACGCTGTAGCCACCCCGCTCACCACCATGTTGATCACCTGTAAGACGTACGCTTCGGGATCGACGTTGGCGTACACCTCTCCCTGATCTTGTCCGCCGCGGATGTAGCCCGCGACCACGCTTACCCAAGGACGCACATGGGTCTCGATGCGCACTTTCATGTCGTCGGGTCGATCGAGGATTTCACGAACCAGGAGCCGGGCTCGGTCGGGATCATCGGCGAAGAAGTCGACCAGCGCCTTGATGATGGTTCCAAAACGAGGTTCGCCTCCTACGCTGGCCATGAAGAGCTTCGGTAAGACATCGTTCCAGTGGTCGAGAAGGCGATCGAGCACCGCGAGCCGGAGTTTCTCCTTCGAGTTGAAGTGATAAAGCAGCGAGGCTTTTCGGATCCCGACTTCATCTGCGATGTCTTGCAGCGAGGTTCCATCGAATCCGTGAGCGGCAAACAGCCGCGTTGCCGTTTCCAAAATGCCTTGTCGTGCGTCCATAGTCTGACCGGTTGAGCGGCAGTTGCCTACCGCTTGACAGGTAACTGCCTACCACTTGGTAGGCAGTTACGCAAGCAAATGACGCGCTGCGTGATGAGTTTTCGCCAACCATTAGGCCAAAAGCATCGATTTGATGAAAAATTCGGGTTCAATTACGATCCAAACGGGTACAAATTTGGCAAGATCACGTGGGGGGTGAGGTGGTTCCACCAATGGAGCCAAAAGATGGGCCGCAAAATGGGCACGATTCGGAGCCGCCATCTGTCGAGGTGAGCGAGGACGGCGTCGTTTTGTCTCCCGACGGCCAGTCCGCTGAAGCGGTCGAGAAGAAGGCTCCAGATTCAGGGCGGTATGTCTTCACTGCCCCGCGGCGGCGGAACAAGCGCAGGCGCGCTGCGGCGGATCCTCGTGCTGCTGGTGCACCTTCCCAAGAGGAACCAGCGGAAACGGGTGAAGGTCTGGGAGATCGTCTGCGTCGCCGCCGCCTCCGTCCGGACGCGATCTCGGAAGACACAGCGACGGCGCGTCGTCGTGCGTCGCGCACCGATCCATCTCCCTCATCCGATCGGGGCGGGTCTCGCGGCGAGGGGCGTCGTCGTGCGTCGCGCACCGATCCATCTCCCTCATCAGATCGGGGCGGGTCTCGCGGCGAGGGGCGTCGTCGTGCGTCGCGCACCGATCCATCTCCCTCATCAGATCGGGGCGGGTCTCGCGGCGAGGTGCGCCGTCGTGCGTCGCGCACCGATCCTGCACCCTCATCGGATCGGGGCGGGTCTCGCGGCGAGGTGCGCCGTCGTGCGTCGCGCACCGATCCTG
>JAPYTK010000012.1:48090-50961 GCA_029941785.1 Polyangiaceae bacterium
AGGAACGCGAGGAAACCGAGGAACGCGAGGAAACCGAGGAACGCGATCGCAAGGAACGCGACCGCGCCGACGACGTGCTCGACAGGTCTGCGACGTCATCCGAGGACGGACAAGACGACCCCGCCGAGGATCGGCATGAGGGAGCATCGCCTTCTTCGGGCTCTGGGGTCGAGGGCAAGAAGGACCAACCGGATCGCGACTGGGAAAAGGCGCCCCTGTCGTCATCTCGTTCTCAGACCGACTGGCGGCCCGAGGGAAGATTCGTCCTCGCTCCCGAGGAGAACGAAGCCGATCGAGACCGGTTCGGGCAGTTCACTCACGCACTGACCGGCGGATTGTTTCAGAGCTCGCTGTACAGCAGCGACCATCCACAGGCCCAGGCGGCGCTCAGCAACATCTACGAGCTCTTCACGCTGGCGGTGGACGAGCGTCGCCACGCGTTGACCTACGTTTGTGTCACCACAGACGAAGGCAACGACCTTCTCGTTGAGGGTTTTTTCGTCGAGCCCTTCAACTTGAGCGCCGCCCTTGGGGCCGGTAGCTCCCAACTGATCGTGCCCCGACTCCTTCGGTACTTCGATCGTAATCAGATCTTCAGCATGACCTTGATGCAGCGGTTACAGAAGGTCGATCTGGTTCAGTTTGTCGATACGGTCGTAGCCGCTGCGCTCAAGGAGGTCGACGACCTTGGCCCGGCGCTCAAGAAGCGCGGCGTTCAGAACATTCGACTCACCTTCCAAAGTGATGTCGTCAAGACGAAACGGGAGCTTCATTGGCGGACCCAGCTCGCCTTGACGCGCCTGTCGAAGGATCTGCATCAAGTCCCTCTGCTGAAGGATGCCTCGGAGGAGGAAATCGCGCGTGTCAAACACCAGTTGATCGATGACGTCTTGCGACCGATCCGAAGCGGCGAGTTTCTCTGCGACCTGATGTTGAACCTCGACGTCATCGCGGATCGACTGCTGGAGCATGGCGTCAGCGATGTCGCCGCTACTGTGATTGAGCGGATTCACGTCTCTACTGCCGCCGACATTCTCAAGGGTTTTTTGCACACCATCGAGCGGGTCAAGCAGTTCGGTGTGCGTGAGAAGACGGACCGTGATGATGTCCGTGAGGAGGCTGAACGGCTGGTCAAGCTCATCATTCATCTCGTGGAAGACGATGACCGCGCGCTGGCGACGGACACCGTCGAAGAGCTGGTTGAGAACGGAAGCCTGCTCCTCGAGGATCTCCCGTCGAAACTGCGGGAGCGGATCCAACGTCGCATGCGGGCGCGGCAGATGCTCCTCAACGAGCAGGCCATCAGCACCTTGCTCAGTGAAGAGATGAAGGACGACGAGGCCGAAGCAGCCCTCGTGATGATGGGCAATATTCGTCAGCTCGCGGCCGAGATCGTGTCGATTGGCGGTCTACGCTTTCTCACGGACGTGTCGATTGCTTTGCTCACAGTGAAGGAAGCGGAAAACGTGCCCCGCCGCGTAGTCGTGGCGATTCCAGACGTTCTCGGTGCGACCGTCGTTCCGGAATTGCTCTCCACCTTGGTTCAGATTTTCACCGACCCCGAAGCGCGCCGCGACCGTCGCGCGAAAGTGGTTGGGATTTTGCGCATGCTGGGGGACAAGGGTACGCGGGCGTTTCTCGAGGCGATCCTGCACGAGAGCCAAACCGTACGTCGCATGGCGCTCGATGCTCTGCGAGAAGTAGGCCCGGCGGCCGAGACCGCCATCCTCAAGTTACTCGGGAACGAGGCGCTCGACGCGTCGTCATCGGCGGCGAGTAAGAAGAGTAAGAACATGTCGGTCCCAGCGCAGCTGGCGTGTGACCTCATCGACGTCTTGGGGGATGTGGGTACCGAGCGCAGCGCCACGGCGGTGCAGACGCTTCTCCAACACAAGGAACCCCAGGTGCGGGCCGCGACGGTGGCGCTCTTCGCGAAGATCAAGCGGGAAGAGGCGGAGCCAACCCTCGTTTCGTTGCTCGGTGACAACTCGAGTGAGGTATTGATCGCGACGGTTGACGCACTCGGCAAGTTGCGCTCGACGAGCCCTGAACTCATGCGCCTGTATCGCAGGGTGTTAAACCCGCTCGTCCGCGGTAGGTACAGTGACCGCATGCGGATGACGGCCTGCGTGGCGGTGGCCCGCACCGGTGACATCGAGATCGCAAAGGGGCTCAATGCGGAGAAGATGCTGTGCAAAGCGCTTGGTGGCCCGCCGCGCCGCTTCCTCTTTTTCCGCTGGCCTCGTGGCTTGCTGTTCGGAACACAGGTGAACGGTTTGATCTGTCGTGTGCTCGCGCAATTGGGAGGCGACCTCGCCGAGGCGGTGCTGGCTGATATCTGCGCACGTGACAAGACGGGTCTTGCGCCGTACGCCACCAAGGCTCTTGGTGAGCTGCAAGCGCGACGCAATTCGGACACCGCCCGGGCTTCAGCGCAGCTCGATGAGTGAATTTCATCGTGGACGGAAGCGCCCTCGCGCGCCGTCTACGACCCGATAATTCGGTCGATTCGTGCTTGTCGGGTCATTGGCACCAAAAAACTCCGCCATTTCGCTTACGGCGAGTTAAAATAATCAATGATGCAGAGCTTTCGTTTTTTCCTTGGATTGGCTGCCTTCATGGTGTCGATGATCTACTTCGGCGCGGCCGGCTGTCAGAAGAGGGCGACCAGTGGGCGACTCGGCGCCGTGGCGGCCAACGTCGGCTCCGCCGTGACGAGCTCGAGCAAGACTGGAGCCGTCGGCAAGGGCGGCAGCGGAGGCGGCGGCGGCGGCTACGGGGGCACAGGTGCGAATTCGAACGTCGGGGGCGCCGGAGGCGGCGGCTACGGGGGCACAGGTGCGAATTCGAACGTCGGGGGCGCCGGAGGCG
>JAPYTK010000012.1:51061-52523 GCA_029941785.1 Polyangiaceae bacterium
GCGACAATGGCGTCGGCGGCGCCGGAGGCGGCGACAATGGCGTCGGCGGCTATGGTGGCAGCGGTATCGGTGGGATGTCCGGAGTCGTTGGTGGATCGGACGGCACCGGCAATTGCCTTTGGGTCAAGGGCTTCGGCGATTCGGCTGACGACTTCGGCTACGCCATCGCCACCGATGGGCAAGACAACATCATCGTAGCCGGAGCCTTCCACGAAGGGATCAATCTAGGCGATAACCAGCTCACGAGTGGTGGTCAGGCGGATGCCTGCGTCGCCAATTCGCTCCGAACGGAACCCATCTTTGGAGCCGGCGGTATGGCAGTTCGAGCAATGCTCGGGTGACCGGGCTTGCCGTCAACTCGACGGATGACATCTTCCTGACCGGCCAATTCGGAGAGCAAATCGATTTTGGCGTCACGGTCGAGGACGGTACCAATCAGTTTAATTCCAACGTCGGTGGCGGTCCGACCGCGCTCAACATACTGACCGCCACGGAGCAGGACATTTTCGTAATGAAGTTGCTCGCGAACGCGCAGCACGCGTGGTCGAAGAATTATGGCAACGCAGGCGATCAGCACGGTGGCAAAATCAAGGCCGACAGTAGTGGCAACATCTGGCTCGCCGGCGACTTTTCTGGGACGATATCCTTCGGTGGGCAGATACTGAGTACAGGCTTCGACCTCGACATCTATCTCGCCAAGCTGAGCGATACCCACGGCGGTTTTAACTGGGCTGGAGGATACGGCAACACCTCAAGTGACAGCGGGAGCGTGTGCGCCGCGAGTGGCAACGAGATTCTGGCCGCCGGCCGCTTCGTCTAGACGATCAATTTTGGGATGGGGCCACTCGTCCCTGGCGACATGGATATCCAGACTTGCCTCGTTTGGTTTGCGGCTTCTCCCTGAGTCGATTCGGAGGATGTGCGCGCGGAGGGCGCCCCCGGGTGGCGGGTCCTGGTCCGTGTTGCCGGTGCGGGCGTTTCGGTAGAGCACGCGGAAGTTGACGTCGGCAGGCACCGTGCGAAGATACGCGGCGGAGGCTGTTGACGATGTTGAGACTGAGCCGAAGAATCGTTGTAATCGTGGGTTGTGCGGGACTGTGGGCAGCGCCGGCGATGGCGAAACCGCCAGCTGCGGCAGGCAAGAGCGATGCACCGAGCGCGGCCCAGCACGGCAGCGGCCATGGTGACGGGGATCGGGCTGGAGCAGGCAAGGGCGATGCCGGCGGGCACGACGGCAAGGCGCTTCGGCACGGCACTCACCGGGGCGAGGGGGACCACTCGGGCGCCGGAACCGGCGATGGGGCCGGCAGTGAGGAGAAACAAGCTCGTCACGGTAGCGGTCGTGGCAAAGCGGATCGGTCTGGCGTAGGCACGGGCGACGCTGGCGGGCACAGCTCCAAAGCGCTCCGGCACGGCACTCACCGGGGCGAGGGGGACCACTCGGGCGCCGGAACCGGCGATG
>JAPYTK010000012.1:52623-54675 GCA_029941785.1 Polyangiaceae bacterium
GGGCCGGCAGTGAGGAGAAACAAGCTCGTCACGGCAGCGGGCGCGGCCCGGGTGACCACGGCGGCGCAGGCGCTGGAGATCGCTCGGGCGAGGACGGTGGCGCGGCGACGCCCATCGGCTTCACTCCGCACTTGCAGTACCGCGGGCGTTACGAACATCGAAGTACGTCCAACGGGGCGTCTTCGCAAGGTGCGCTCCTGCAGAGAGCGCGATTCGGCTTGACGGGCCGATGGCGCGACTGGCTGGACGTCCGTGTCGAACTCCAAGATGTGCGAAACTGGGGAGACGAAGTGGTGACGACCTCGCTCTCGTCCTTTGGTTTCGATGCGCACCAGGCGTATGCGACACTGACCGCTACAGCCGGACTCGAGCTTCGTGTCGGGCGGCAAGCCATCCGTTATGGGAACGGTCGTCTCGTGGGCGACTACGACTTTCTGCAACAAGGGCGCAGCTTCGACGCGCTACGCGTGCGTCATCGTATAAGTGACTTTTCAATGGACGCGTTTTTCGCCGTCCTCGATGCGGGCGATTATGGCGCGACGGCCACGACCTACGGCTCTGAAGCGGATCACCACCTGGCGGGTGCAGAGCTTCGCTACGCGATGATGCCCGCGTTTCGGGCGCACCTGCTCGGTCTCTTCGAGCGACGGGGCGTCGACGGCTACCGGCACGGCACGGCCGGAGCCATGATTCGTGGAGACGTCAAGAAGATGCTTCACTACAGCGCGGAGGGTTACTACCAATTTGGCGAGAGCTACGGGGACAATAGCTTTTCGGCATTTCTGGCGGCGGCCGATCTCAAGGCTCGATTCGGCGTGAAGACCAGACCTTTTCTTGGTGTGGGCGTGACGGCCGCTTCGGGCGACGAGACTCCGTCCGACAAACTGCATCAGAGCTTCCGTACGAACTTCGGTTCGCCTCACCTCTTCCATGGCGAAATGGATGCCTTCGTGGATTTGCCGAATGGTGCGGGGGATCGGGGGCTTCTCGATACCCATGCCACGCTTGGCATCGAGCCGCTCGCTGACCTCTCCATGCACGTGAAGTTTCACATCTTTCGCGCAATGTTGGATCGGGACGGAGAGTACTTTGGCCAGGAGATCGATCTGAAGGCGAGCTACTCCTTCTGGAATCATGTCGAGGCGACCGCCTTTTACGGCATGTTCTTGCCCGGGGACATCGCTCGAACGGCGACCGCGACGGACGACGTCAGCCATTTTGCTTATCTGATGCTCGATGTGCACCTCTAAGTGAGTCCATTCTTCGCATGGTGATCAAACAGGTGCTCACGGCCAGCGTGACAGTCGCGCTGCTCAGTTGGATTGGGCCCGCTTCCGCCGATCCGAAGGGTGGCGGGTCTTCGGCAAAGATGTTCGAGTCACCGCCGGAAGTTCTGCGTGGCTGGTATGGGCGCGCTCAAGTCGCGGCGACATTCAACCTCAGTGATCACGAGGCGGTGGTAGGCCAACAAGACGGCATGGCCCTGAGCGTCGGCTACAAGGTGGACACCGAGACGGGCTACGAGGGTCGAGCACACGAGTGGCGGAACCGCATGCAAGTCGTCCAAGGCTTGGCTCGCACGCCGACGCTCCCCCAGTTCGTCAAGAGTCAGGATGCGCTGCGCATCGAGAGCATCTACCTTTTCCGTGCGACTCCGTGGTTTGGTCCCTATCTGCGCGCGGTGCTGAGCACCGCCGTCCTGCGCGGTCACGACATTCGCAACAGCGAGACGACTTACATCGTCAAGCGCCTCGACGGCAGCACGGATACGCGAATTGGCAGGAGCTTGGCATTGACGGACATGCTTCGGCCGTTGGTCCTGTGTCAGAGCGCGGGGCCTTATGCGCGCGCCGTACGCACGATTCCTCTGAACCTGGAGACCCGCGTAGGTTTCGCCGGCCGCGAGACGCTTGCTGCGAAACAGTTAGCCATGCAGGACGATGACGCGACGCCGACGATCGAAATCAAGGAACTCGAAAATCAACAGCAGGCCGGGCCCGACGCCGGCCTCTCTCTCTGGGGTAAACTGTCGGGCGAGCGCGTCCAATACCG
>JAPYTK010000013.1 GCA_029941785.1 Polyangiaceae bacterium
ACCGTGTCTCAGTTCCAGTGTGGCTGATCATCCTCTCAGACCAGCTACCCGTCTTCGCCTTGGTAAGCCATTACCTTACCAACAAGCTGATGGGGCGCAGGCCCATCCCTAGGTGTCGGCTTTCAAGAAGAGGCCGACTTTGGCCGCGTCCATCTCAGGACGTGGTCTTATGCGGTATTAGCCCTCCTTTCGGAAGGTTGTCCCCCGCCCAGGGGTAGGTTGCCTACGTGTTACTCACCCGTGCGCCACTTTACCGGGGAACAGCAAGCTGCTCCCTTTCTCGTTCGACTTGCATGTGTTAAGCGCGCCGCTAACGTTCGTTCTGAGCCAGGATCAAACTCTCCAGTTAAACTTGGAGTCCGATATCTCGCCCACCGCCTTCACCGAAGCGAAGATGGCGAGCTCGACAGGCTCTATAATTAATGAATGACAATGTTGATGCTGCGCCTGAAGTGGGTACCCCTAAAAGGAGTGCTTCAGTGCGCGCATCGAACCCGCGTCACTAACGAACATATTTCGTTCAATTCAGTTTTCAAGGACCAAGGTAAGAGAAGCGCACCGCACCGAAGTAACGAGGGTTTCTCTCAGAGCCAGACTTATGAGCGTGCTCACATCACCTGACGAGGACGGCGAATACTAGTTACCGAGTTTGCACTTGTCAACCTGAATTAACACTCAGGGCCGAAGATTTTGCTTCGGCATCTCGGTCGCTTACGAAGTTTTTGGGGGACTTCGCTTCGCCGTCGGAGGGCGGAATCTACTCGCAATGGGAGTAGAAGCAAGGAGAAAAAAAATAAAACTATAAATGGTAATGTTTTCGCATACTTGTTCATGCTTGGAAAAGGTGCTCGCAGCGCTGGACCACCACCAGTTCCGTGCGAGCTTTTGGCTATTATTTCAGCTGCTTACTACGAAGCGCCGAACGCCTCGCGTGCCAGCGCAGAACTCGCCGAATCGAGGTGAGCAGGCTTCAGATCCCAAGCGCCATCGGCGCCACACTTCAATAACAGCAGGTAGCCGTGGCCGAGGTGACGGCTCATGATGCTGTGCAAGCTGGTTTGAAGCGTCAATTGGGCAACGAGGGGACTGCCGGCCAATCGATGCACGATCTGGATGTGGGCCCCCATGAGACAAAAGTCCTCGTGGCTTTGGGGCGGCTCGGAGGCCCTGCGAACCTCATCGACCGCCTCACCCTCCGCATCGATCACCATCGCCGCCTCGATCAGTGGCGAGGCGTGCAGCAGCGCGCGCAAGATGGAGGTAAATCCGGTAACGGCTATCTCGCCACGTGGCGCAAGTTGCGCGGTCATGGCGCAGCTGCGGCGCTGCCGATCGAGAGCAGGTCCATGAGGGCTGGCGCGTTCGCAGCGACCTCAACGGTGACGGTCTTCCTGGCGCTCTGCAAGATCGCCGCGTAAGCCTCTTTGCTGCGCTGCACGGTGATGATCTTTCGCTCCTTCAGCCAGGCGAGCCGCTCCCCTCGGGAAAGCGTCTTGGGGGGCGTGATCTCAAGCAGCATGATGACGTGATAGCCGAATTGACTCTCGACGACCTCGCTCAACCCGCCTCGTCCAGAGTCTGCAAGCTCGACGACCGCCTTGACGTAAGCCGCATCGTAGGCGCCCGGATAACGAGACGCGCCGTGCTCGATCACCGAGCCGTCAACAGCGAGCACGCCGACACCTTGTGACGTCACCTCGAGATCGCCTTTCTCGACGGTCTCGACGGCGGCTTCGAATTTCGTGTCGACAGGATCGTAGGGTCGACTGCCCACGCGAAAACGCTGAGCCTCGCTGCGCTCGGGCGCAGGGGTCTCGCGCGCAAATCGCGCAACCGGAAGCAAGGCCTCGCGCGCCTTCTTGGCGAAGGCCAAAGCCTTCTCGCGCTTCGCCTTGGCGTCCTCCTTTTTGAGCATGGCGACCACGTGATAGCTCCGATAACCTGTCGGTCGATCGAGGTAGGTCCAATTGTACTTCGTTGCCTCGTCGAGCTCCTCGGCCCCGATCGGACGGCTACGCGACTGCGCGTGCAGCTCGAGCAACATCTGCCGCGCAAGCGAGCGTCGGGCGGCCGACCGTGATTCAGAGGTCGGCGGATCTTGCCGAGCACCTTGCGCAAAGAGCGCATCGACGACGACCTCGTTCAGGGCAGCTGCGGGCGAGAGGGCCTGCGCCGTGGCCACCGCTCGCACGGTCGCCACCGAGATGTCGTCCGCGCCAACACGGGCCACGATGCCTTCCCGCAGCTGCGCCGACTGTGCAGCCACGGGCGTCGAGTTTTCGCCGCAAGCGAAGAGGATGAGCGTCACCGCCATGAGCGCGACGATGGAAAGAGATGTTGCGACGGTCGACAGCTTCATAACGCCCTGTCCTTGGCCGCTTGGCCGCTCGCCGCCAGGGCTGCCAGGCCGGTGGCCGCTCCGCACAATCCGAGCACGTCACGTCCGGCACCGAGAGCGTACAAGCTGAGCGGCAAGGTCACGACGGCGACCAGGACCAAAAGGCTCAACAGCGCGACGTCCCGAGACGACATGGCCCGAGCATAGCGCCGGTCGCACCTCGAACGCAAAGTTGCTCGCCCTGAGCGAAACCACGTGGCGACGGATCACCCAAGACGGACCCACAACACGGCCAGCAGCACGGCGAGCAGCATCCAGAGCAGCGAGGACACGACCTGGCGTTGCCAGCGCGATCTGGCTTCGAGCGGCTCGTGTGATTCCACCGCGGCTACGGTCACGGCGGCCGACACGCTCAACAAGCCCACGGCGGCCACCACGGCGAGTACGTGAGCCAACACTCCCCGATCGGCACGATCGACCTGCCAGGCCAGCCACATCGAGACCGCCGAACTGAGCGCCGCCACGATCACCAGTCCGTACGCGAACACGCCGAGACGGCGGCGCGGCTCAAGATCGCGCGTATCCGCCTCAGGTGCCAGACTCAGTTCGCCTTCCGGAATCGTCCACGGCTCGGGCCAAGTGGCGGCAAATGCTGCCCACGCCACGGCGCCCACGAAACCAGCGAAGGGGCCGACGCTCGCCAGCCTCGGGCCCGCGAGGAGCCAACAGGCGATGGCACCGATCAGGAACATGCCGATCCCGACGCCGCGGGCAGCGGCCCCAGCACGTCGCCGCATGACGACCGCAACGGCCAGAGACAACAGCGACAGGATGCCGGCCATCGTGCACCACACGGACACCGTCGATTGGACGACGAGGGGAAACACCGTCGTCAGCCATGCGAGCACGCCGAGGGCGGATGTGGTGACGCGACGGCGGGCCACAGAAGACGCAAGCACGGGGAGACCACCCCCATCAGGAGTCGCTGATGCCGGTCCGCTTTCGGGCGACGACAGGGCGCGCGGGAGCGCTTCGGAGCCAGGGTCAATCGGCATCGCTGACCGTAGCGTCGGACAAGCCCGTCGCCACCTCCAAACCGAGCTTCTGCCACAGACCGGTGTCCAACAAGTGCGACGGCCGCACGTTGCGGAGCGCCGCGAGCATGTTCGCCCTGACGTCGGGCTGACGCTGTTCGAGTTCCGCCAAAAGCTCGCCGATCAAGCGCCGTTGATGATTGGGCTGCGTGCTGCAAAGCTCGCACGGGATGATTGGGTAGGCCCGCGCGCGGGCCAAGGCCGCGATGGTGTCTTCGGCCGCGTAAGCCAGCGGGCGTATGACGACGACGTCCCCTTGGTCGTTGACGAGCTTGGGAGGCATCGCCTTGAGCTGCCCGGAGAAGACGAGGTTGAGCATCAAGGTCGTGACGACATCGTCCCGATGATGCCCCAGCGCGATCTTGCCACACCCCATCTCGCGCGCGATCCGATAGAGGATCCCGCGCCGCAGCCGCGAACACAGGGAGCACGTGGTCTTGCCCGCGGGCACCTTCTCTTTGACAATCGAATAGGTGTCCTCATGCACCATGCGGAAGGCGTGGCCCTCTTTGCGCATGTAATTGGTCAGTACCTCGCGCGGAAAGTTGGGATGACCTTGATCGACATTGACCGCGACGAGCTCGAAATCGATCGGCGCCCGACGCTGCAGATCCACGAGCAAGTCGTGCATCACGTAACTGTCCTTGCCACCGGAGACCGCGCACAAGATGCGATCGCCAGACTCGATCATCTGAAAATCGTTGAGGCATTGACCCATGGAACGCAGCAGGCGCTTGCGCAAGCGCGACGCGTCCTGCGCGGTCGGCGATGACGCTGGCCTGACCGGATGAACCACGCCGGCCACAGGCAGGCTGCGACGGCGCGGCTCAAGGGACATGAGCGGGCTCCCCCTCAGTCGTCGGCGGCGATGAGGTCGTCGATCAACGCGAGGTACGTCAGCACGCCGTGGCCCGTACCGCCCTTGGTGTAGATGCCGTAGTTCTTCGTGGACATGGAGGGACCGGCGATGTCGACGTGAACCCACGGCGTGTCGCCAACGAACTCGCGCAAGAACAGCGCCGCGGTGATCGAACCGCCCCAGCGATCGCCCATGTGCTTGAGGTCCGCCCAATCGCTCTTGAGCATCTCGCGAAGACTCTCGACGAGCGGCATGTGCCACATGGACTCGCCGGCGGTTTTTGCGGCCGCTCTCATCTTCTCGGCCAGCGCATCGTCGGTCGCGTAGTACCCCGACACCGTAGGTCCGAGGGCCACCATGCACGCGCCGGTGAGAGTCGCGTTGCAGAGCATGAACTCCGGCTCGAGCTTCACGCCGTAGGCAAGTGCATCCGCCAAGGCGAGGCGGCCTTCGGCATCGGTGTTGATGATCTCGACGGTCTTGCCCTCGTAGGACCCGAACACGTCACCGGGGCGGTAGCTGTTTCCATCGGGCATGTTCTCGGCGCTCGCGATGAGACCGTGCACCTCGACGTTGGGCTGCGTGACGGCCAGCGCCGCCATCAACGCAACGATGTTCGCCGCGCCGCCCATGTCACCCTTCATGTCCTCCATACCTGGAGCGGGCTTGATGCAAATACCGCCCGTATCGAAGGTCAGGCCTTTGCCCACGAAGCAGAGCTTCTTTAGCTCGCCCTTCACGCCCGGGGGGCGGTAGGTCATGTGAATGAAGCGCGGACCACGCACACTGCCCTGACCGACGGCGCTCAGGAGCAACATCCCTTCGTCCTTGAGCTTCTTGTCGCCCCACACGACGCAGCTCAGACCATCGGCCTTGTGCTCCTTGGCCACCGCCTTCGCGTAATCGGCCAAGGCGGCCGGGTACAGTTCGTTGGGCGGACAATTGATCAGGTCGCGCGCGCGGCACACGGCTTCCGCGAGACGTCGCCCACCGTCGACCATGTCGCGCAAGCCGGCATTGACCTTGCTCCCCGTAAGGAGGGTTACTCGCTCGAGCGGATACTTGGCGCGGTGCTCTTCAGTCTTGAACGCCTCGTAACGATAGCCACCGAGCACGGCGCCCTCCGCCGCACAGGCCTCGATGTTTTCGATGCCCGTGTCGTCTGGAATCGCAACCGCCAACGAGGTGCAGCGCGCGCCGTTGGCCGCCCGCGCTGCCGCCGCTATCGCCGCACGAAATCCGGCGTAGGTCAGGGAAACCGCATCACCGAGACCCACGAAAACGACAGAATCCGCCTTGACGGAGCCGCCGGTCGCGACCCGCAGGACTTGGCCGGTCTTGCCTGTAAAGTCCGCCCGTTTGACCGTCTTGTTCGCGCTCGATCCGATGGCCTTGAGAAAATCCCGGGAGAGGCCTTTGCGTAGACTGCCTGCAGTGACGCCCACGGCCACCATGTCGGCGGCACTGTGACGAGGATCAGCGGAGGTAACAGTGACTTTGATCGACATTCGTGTTCCTTGAAAAGCTCAATTATTCTCGGGCTCGGATCCCCCAACACCCGCGCGCAGCCGCGTGAACGGAGGCGCATCTAAGCACAACCCCTGTTCACCGTCGACCGCCATTGTCGGACCTCTCCCCACACGCCTTGTTGACGACGGCGGTCACCAGCGGCATGTCGTTGGGCCATGGAGAGCTACGAACCAGCATCCACACGCCCCTCCCGATCGGGGCTCACCCTCGAGACATTCATCTTGGAGGGCATGCTCGAGCATCCCGGCGCGCGGGGACGCTTCACGTCCTTGTTGAGCCAGCTGGCGCTCTGCTCGAAGCTCATCACCTCCCGGGTGCGGCGCGCCGGCCTCGCTGACGTCCTCGGCTACACGGGGAAAACCAACATACAAGGCGAAGAGGTCCAGAAGCTGGACGAGGAGGCGAACAACACCTTGATGCGCGTGCTCAGCCGGCGCGGTAGCTGCGCCGCGGCGGCGAGCGAAGAGGAAGAGACGATTCGCCTGCTGTCGCCCGAGCCGGACGCCGACTACCTGTGCGTATTCGATCCGCTCGATGGCTCGAGCAACATCGACGTGAACATCTCGATCGGCACCATCTTCGGGATCTTGTCGAAGAAGCACCCAGGACCCGCCACCGAGCAGGATTTTCTGCAGCCTGGCCGCGAGCTTCTGGCCGCCGGCTACGTCATCTACGGCTCGAGCACGATGTTCGTGATCACGACCGGCAAGGACGTGCACGGCTTCACCTACGATCCGACCGTGGGCGAGTTCCTCCTCAGCCACGAGAACATCCGCATCCCCGAACACGGCACGATCTACGCGATCAACGAGAGCAACCGCGAGAGGTGGGAGCCCGGCATACGAAATTGGGTCGACTGGATCCGCACCGGCAAAGACGGCCCGGGCCGAAGCTACACCCAGCGCTGGGTCGGCACGCTGGTCGCCGACGCGCACCGAACCCTCTTGCGCGGCGGGCTCTTCACCTATCCGGACGACGAACGAAACAAGACGGGCAAACTGCGCCTGCTCTACGAGGCGAACCCCTTCGCGATGATCTTCGAGGCGGCGGGCGGCGCGGCCACCACGGGCCGGGAGCGGATCCTGGACATCCAGCCGACCGAGCTTCATCAGCGGGTGCACCTCGCGCTCGGATCGAAGGAAGAGATCGCGGCCTACGACGATTTCGTCAGCGGCAAGCGCGAAGACTGAGCGAGGAGCAGGCAGATTGTACGACCCGTGGGCCATCGTGGCCGTCGCGTCCATCTTCCTGATCGGCGCCCTCTTCATTTTCTTGATCTTCATCGCGGTGGGCGGCGCGGCAACACAACCTCATGGACCCCATTTCCCTTACCGTCATCAGCACCATCGTGCTCGGCACCGGCGCCCTGATCACGAAGGGGCTCCGGGCCCAAAAGAAGAATGTGTCGCGCTTCCTGCAGGCCATTCTCCCTGAGCATGGATTTCAGCGGCAGACGGGCGGCTTTCATGGACAGATCGCGGGCAATCCGTGCACGGTGACCGTGTCGGCAGGAGGCAAGGCCCTCATCACCGTCCACTTCTCGCCGAGCCTGGATCTCGGACTTCTCGCCCACGACAACCCGACCAACACCCTGTTCGAAGTTCCATTTCCTGATGATCTGGCGTTCGCCGGCGGCTACGAAGTCGTCGCCTTGGAGCCCGCCCGAGCCTACCAACTCTTCAACAACGAAATCCGTCGGCTCCTCACGAAGACAGCCTACATGGACAACATTCGCGTGGAGGACGCCTTCTTTCGCACCACCATCTCCGGCATCGCTGCGAGCGAGCAAAAGCTGAGCGAGCGTATGCTGCGTGTGTTCGACTTCGTCGAGCGCTTCGAGTCTGTGCGGCAATCGGTCTCCGTCGCCGCCGCGTTGAAACACATGGAGCCCCGTTGGCGCGCGCTGGCCACGAAGCAGGGCTGGCGCTTCGGGACCACACCGCTGCATATGGTGGGACAAGTCGACGCGGGCGAAGTCCGGATCCAGATGACGTTGATCCGCCAGTCCGTCCAGTCGGGAAACAACACCAGCTACCGATACCATTACGAGAGAGAGGCCACGCTGCGCTTTGTCGATCCGCTCGCGCTCGGCTTGACCGTGGCCCCGAAGACGTGGGCCGGCCAGACCGCCGAGCTGTTCGGGGCTCAAGACATCAAGACCGGCGACGCGCTCTTCGATGACACCTTTCGCGTGCAAGCCGAGGACGTCGAGGGCGCCAAGCGCGTGCTGTCGGCCGCGGTGCGCGCCAGGCTGCTACTCATTCACCATGACATCGATCCCATCAGGCTCGACGACGACGGCCTCTCCTTACGTGAGAAACATGACGCGACACGCCCCGAAGAGATGGTCAAGCTGGTTCCGGCGCTCGAGAAACTCGCGCGCCTCATCCAAGAGGCCCGCACCGCGCGTGGTGACGAAGAACAAGGTCCCTACCGCTGAGACGGCGGGGGGGCCGGCCTAGGGGCAGAGAGCATTTGCCGGGCCCGACCTAACAGCCGCTTCGCGTCCTGTGCAGCCGCCGGATCGGAAGTGGGCAGAGCGCGCAGTCCTGCGGCGAGATGCTTGAGCGCCTCGCTGGGCTCACCACGACGGAGCAACAACTCGCCGAGGATGAGGTGAGCGTAGGGATCGTTTGGATCGATGCGAAGCGCCTGCTCGCGCAGAGCCTGCTCCGCCGGGGAAAAACGTTTCTGACTGAGCAGAGCGATGGCGAGGTTGTTCGCGGCCTTCACGTTGGTCGGCCCATGCTTCAAGGCCGCCCGGAAATCAGCCTCGGCTTCGGCAAAGCGCCCCAAGGAGAGCCGCGCCATGCCCCGGTTGTTCCACGCCATGGTCACGTCCGGATCGAGCGCGATCGCGCGAGCCGCTGACGTCTCCACCGCCGCGAACTCCCCTCGCTTCATCTGCGCATGGGAGAGATTGGTCCACGCCACCGCCGATGCGGGGCTCGCCTCCGTCCCCCAACTCCACAAGGACAGCTCGTCCCGCCAGTGAAGGCTGATGAGCAGAGAGGTGAGAGCCGCGCCTCCGCACCACATGCCGACGAGGGTAAGCAGAGGACGCTCGGCGTGAGACGGCCAGGCGCGCGCGATGGCCAAGCACAGAAGGGCGATGGGAAACACCAGGAAGCGCTCCGCGGTCACCGCCCCGTCGGCCATGACCGACAACCACGGTTGCGAGATGGGAAGAAGCGACACCAGGACGGCCGCGAGCCACCAGCCCGCAGAAAAACGGCGCCGAACCAACTCGCAGACGCCCGCGATGACGACGAGGAGGAAAGCGGCATCGAGCGCCAGCTCGCCCGCGCTGGCAGCCGGCAGTTGGATGGGCGTCAAGCTCCCCATCGGCCACAGCATGAGCTGTAGGCTGCGCGCAAGCGCGTCGCTGCTCGCAATGATCGACGCCCCGGTTTTCGACGCGGCCGAAGGATCGAGCAGACGACCGAGCGCCACCGCGCGCCAGCCCAGGTACGCGAGAGAGCTTACCAACAAGGCTGCGTAGGTGGGCCGATGCTCCGCGAGCCGATGGCGCCAGGGCTTACCGGCTGCAGACCGCGCGAGGTGAACGCAGGGCAAGACCATCACAAAGCCCGCCGCCATCTCTTTGCAGAGCGCCGCCAAAAAGAAAAACCCGCCCACCGCGATGGCGCGCCGTATGGGCCGCTCCAAGGCATGATCTGCGAGCAAGGCAGCGAGGAGAAAAACGGTGAGGAGGGCATCGAACTGCGCGCTGACGAAACAGCTCCCCTCACCGAGCGCGGGGTGAAGGGCGTACATCAGGGCCGCGACGAGGGCGCCATCATGCCACCAGCGCTCGGCCTTCGGCGCGTCTTGGCGCATCCCCAGGGCAATCCTGGCGACGAGCCAAGACGCCAGTCCGTGCAGCAGCAAGCTCACCAGATGAAACCCCCACGGCGCCAACGCGAAGAGCCTCGCCTCGGCCCCCAAGACGAGAACGCCGAGCGGCCGGAAGTAGTTGTCGCTGAACACGAGCGGGCTGTTGATCGCATCGAGCAAGCGACCGCCATCGGCAAACCAGCGATCACGAAGCAGCAGGTCGCGGTCATCCCACACGAAACCGTGCCGCAGGGTCGGAGCGAAGATCGCGACAGCCACGATCGCCGGGATCAAACCGTGCATCGGCCGCGCCGTGCCGGCTTCTCCCTCCGCCAGCTCGACGACCTTCTCCTCAGGGGACGAGCTGCTCACACGCCGGTCGCCTCCGCGTCCCAAATGTACTTGTGCATCTGCAGCTGGACGCGCACGGGCAGGTCATCTTCCAACGACCACGCGACGAGCTCTCTCGGCTCGAGCTGGCCAAACACACAGGACGCCAGCATTTTCGCGGGCCCCTCGGCGAGGCTGCGCTCCGCGATGATCTCGCGCATCCACTCGTAGTCGGCCCGATCCGCGAGCACGAACTTGATCTCGTCCCGCTCGGTCAGGTACGCGAGATTCTCGAAGCGGTTGCGATGACACTCGGCCGATCCGGGCGCCTTCAAATCCATGATCTTGTGCACCCGAGGATCGACCTCCGAGACATCTCGCTCCCCGCTCGTCTCGAGCAGTACCGTGCGGCCCGCGTCACACAGCTCACCCATCAAAGGCAGCACGCCGGCCTGCAGCAGAGGCTCCCCACCCGTCACCTCGACGAGCTGCGTCCCATGCGCGAGCGCCTCCTCGAGCACCGTCGCCCGCGGCATCTCCGTCCCCCCGTAGAAGGCCTGCTCCGTGTCACACCACGAGCAGCGCAAGTTGCAACCGGTCGTCCGCACAAAGGTGCAAGGCAACCCCGCGAACGAGGACTCGCCCTGGATGCTCTTGTAGATCTCGTGAATGAGAAGGTGTTCGGACTTCATCGACTGCACCGACGTCGCTCGCGCCAACAAGGCGCGGCAAACGCCTTGGCCGCGGGGGCGACAGCGCCATCATCGCACGGAATTTATTCTCTGAGTGAATCGGTGACGGGGATCGATGCGTTTCGATGGCCCCCCGTCGGTCACGAGGAACCGCGGGACAGGTCCCTCACGCTCACCTCGTCGCTGACCACGGAGTGCACCGAGCCCATCCGGTCGCGAACCTCGAGCTGTCCCTGCCCGTCGATGCCTACAGCCAAGCCCTCGATTTCGCCCACCTGTACGGTGCGGCCCGCGAGCCAGTCGCGCCGTTCGAGTTCAGCCAGCATGGTGGCCGGTCCATCCGCGGTGAACACGGAGAGCCCCTCGCCGAGATGAAAAGCAATCGCCGCAACCAGGCTCTCGCGGTCGAGGTCCTCGCGGCCCAGCAAAGCCAGCGAGGTCGCGGGCGGCTTGATCTCAGGCGGAAAAACACGCGTCGCGACGTTGAGGCCGATCCCTACGATGATGTCCGGCGGATCGGAGCCACGCGTCACCGCCTCGATCAGCACCCCGGCGATCTTGGCGTCGTTCACGTACACATCGTTGGGCCACTTGATCTGAACCCGTGGAGACTCAGCGCTTGGGGTGGCGCCGGCATGCGCGGACGGCGGCATCGGGCTGAGGGCCTCGTCGAGGACGCGCGCGACCGCGACCCCCGCGACCAAGCTGAGCATCGGCATGCGCCCCGGCTGGATCGTTGGTCGCAAGAGAAACGAGAGATAGAGGTTTTCGCCCGGTGGCGAGTGCCAGCTCTTGCCCCCGCGGCCACGACCCGACCGTTGGCTGTCGGCCACGAACAGGGCTCCGTGGGCCCCTCCCCCGCGCGCCGCAGCTTTCGCCTCGTCGTTGGTGGAGTCGACCTCCTGCAGGACCGTCAGCGGCTGACCGAGCGTCGCGCCACGATGGAGCAGCGCGGCCGCGATGAGGTCTGCGTCGAGTTGCCGACTCATGGCGATGGGCTCAAGCCCCATTGAGCGCGAAGTCCAAGCCGATGTCCGCCGCCGGCGCCGAGTGGGTGAGCGCGCCCACGCTGATCACGTCGACGCCTACTGTCGCAATCTCCGGAATGCGCGCAAGCGTGATCCCCCCACTGGCCTCGAGGATGGGCTTAGGACCCACGATCATCCCCACCCGCTCAACCGCTTCACCCATGTCCGACGTGCTCATGTTGTCGAGCATGATGATGTCCGCCCCAGCCTCGATAGCGATGTCCAGTTCGTCGAGATTCGTCACCTCCGCCTCGATCCGAGAGGTGTGAGGTGCGTGCTTGTGGGCCCGCTCGATAGCCTCCCGCAGGCCGCCGCTGGCCACGATGTGATTGTCCTTGATCATGACCGCGCTACCGAGATTGTCCCGATGGTTGTGCGCGCCTCCCGTGCGAACAGCGTATCGCTCGAGCGCGCGCAATCCAGGAGTCGTCTTGCGCGTATCGGCGATGCGGGTGCGCGCCCCCTTTGGCACCGCGTCGACGTAATCGCGGGCCATCGTCGCCACGCCACTCATTCGCTGTACGAGGTTGAGAGCAATCCGCTCGGCCGCCAAAATACTGCGCGCACGTCCGCTCACTCTCCACAATTCACCACCGGCTGTCGCGCGCTGCCCCTCCGGGGTGATGGTCTCGACCTGCACGGTCGAATCGATACGCTCGAAGACGCGCGTAAAAACCGGACCACCACATACGATCATCGAGTGGCGCGCGTTCGCAATCGCCCTCGCCGTCGCATCCGGCTCGACACACACGACGCTCGTCAGATCGCCGCTCACGAGATCTTCTGCCATCGCCACATCGATCACGCGGTCGATCGCGTCCGGCGGTAGTTCGGGCGTAAGCTTCGACATGATGGGTGGCTCAGATCCGCACGACGGCGCCGGCCCATGTGTAGCCGCTACCAAAGGCTGCAAGCAGCACGTTCCCCTTCAATCGGCCCTCAGCGTACGACTCGCTGAGACCGATGGGGATCGTGGCCGCCGTCGTGTTGCCATAGCGCTGGATGTTGTGCACGACCTTGTCCTCGGGGATCTTGAGCGCCTTGGCCACCATTTGGTTGATCCGCATGTTCGCCTGATGAGGAACGAACAAATCGACATCGTCGATGCTCATGCCTACCTCCTGCAAAACCTCCATGGCGACCTCGGGCATCTTCTGCACGGCCCAACGAAACACACTCTTTCCCTTCATCTGAGGGTAGTGAAGACCCGCTGCCATCATCTCCTCGGTGAGGCGCGGTATCTCTCGAGACGCGGGCGCGGGAAGCCATAAGTCTTCCGCGCCTGATCCGTCCGCGTGAAGCTTGACGGTCAGCACTCCTTTTTCGTCGTCGTCGCTCTCCCCGACGAGCACCGCGCCAGCGCCGTCGCCAAAGAGCACGGAAACATCTCGTCCGCGCTCGGTGAACTCGATTCCGGTCGAGTGCACCTCCGAGCCGACGAGCAAAATGTTCTTGTAGGCGCCAGCTCGGACCCAGGCATCGGCAATGCTGAGGCCGTAGATGAAACCGGAGCATTGATTTCGCACATCGAGCGCGGGAATCCCGGGCAAGCTGAGTTTGTCCCCGAGAAGACAACCCGACCCCGGAAAGTTCACGTCCGGACTGAGCGTCGCGAAGATGATCATATCCACATCGCTCATCTCCCGACCGGCACGTTCGACAGCCATTTTGGACGCGGGCAGGGCCAGATCGCTAGCGCCGATCCCGCTCTCCTCGATGTAGCGTCGCTCCTTGATGCCGCTGCGCTGCTGAATCCACTCGTCACTCGTGGGCATCAACTCCGCCAAGTCGTCGTTCGTCACGACCTTGGTCGGCACGTAGTGCCCCGCGCCTAGAATTTGAGAACGCTTCACCTCACCTTCATGCACGCCGGAGCGCAGCGCTTCAAGTAAGAAGAGCTTCGGCGGATCGGTGCGATGAACCGGTGCTGAGCCCGAAGTCAGGTGCGGGCAGTCCCTGCGCTCACTTAGACGGACTCCGGGTGGACCTATTCAGTTTCACCCCTAGAAAAGCAGCCGCGAGATGAATTACGCAGAAATCCTCATCCTCGCCGTAGTAGGCTAGGCTCGTTTCGCGCTGTGGACCGTCTCACATCATGTGATCCAGAGCATGCAACACCATCCGGTCGCTCGGCGACCACGTCCCCGTCAAAAGCCCATGCAGCCCGAAATCGGCCTCGTCATCAGCAACAAGTACCGCCTCGAGCGACTTATTGGCGACGGTGGCATGGGCAGTGTGTACGCCGCAAAGCACAAGGTTCTCGGCACGACTGTAGCGCTCAAGTTTCTGCACCCCGCGCTCACACGCAGGAAGGGATTGGTCGAGCGCTTCCTCCAAGAGGCCAAGGTATCGGCGCAGATCAGCAGCCCCCATGTCGTGAGCGTCTCAGACGTCGATCGCACGGATGATGGGCTCGCGTACATGGTCATGGAGTACGTCGAGGGCAAGACGCTGCAGACGCTCTACGAAGAGCTGTACGAAGCGGGCGAGCGACTGAGTTACGGCGACGCCTTCGAGTACATACTCCAGATGCTCGACGGGGTCAGCGCGGCACACAAGAAGGGCATTGTGCATCGGGATCTCAAGCCCGACAATGTCATGATTTGCGACGATGCCGACGGCCTTCCCTTGGTCAAGATTCTCGATTTCGGTATCGCCAAACTCAAGGCCAGCGGCGAGGCGGACCGAGGCCTCACCCGTCCAGGCGTCGTCATGGGCACGCCCGAATACATGCCTCCCGAGCAGGCATTCAGCGCTGACAAAGTCGACGCGCGCGCCGATGTGTTCTCCTTGGGCGTCATGTTTTTCGAGATGCTCGCAGGCCGCCGGCCGGTAGGCGGCGACAACGCCCACGCCATCGCAGCCCAATACCTGAAGGGCGATCTGCCCGAACTTTCATCGCTCAAGCCAACGATTAACGCACAGCTCGCGAAGGCCGTGCACCGCGCCATGGCTCCCAAGCCCGAGCAACGCTTCGACACGGTGGCAGACTTCAAGGCGGCGATCGCACCGTTCGCGCCCGGCGGCGCCCCCGAACCGCGGGTCCGAGCCGCGAGCGCGTCTCCCAAGAAAAGGGCCGTCGCAAAAGATTCACCCGCCGAGAGCAGCCCCGAGTCGACGGGCGCCGACGAGGAAGTGCCTTCCGTACCGAAGACGCTTCCCCCGGAAGAGACTTTCGTGAGTTCGTCCCCGCTCGACGACGAGGAACAGGGCGCACCAAGCAGCGACAGCGGATCGGACAAAGAAGAGGCTGCACCGTCCGACGACCCCCAAAGCCCAGACAGTGACGAAACGAAGCAAGACGGGCCTCAACGTGCTGAAGCCGATTCCTCCGAGGACGAAGCCGATTCCTCCGAGAACAAAGCCAATTCCTCCGAGAACAAAGAAGGCGAGGGCGAGGACGACGGCGCACAGAAGGCCGACGATGCGGCGTCCACCCCCGAAGATTCGAGCGACGCGGACGTCGATGAAGACGCCGAGAATGCGGCCGTCGCCGCCACCGAACCGGACGAGGACGACGACGAGGCCCCACGAGCCGGCAGCACCATCGTAGGGGACACCTTCACTCCGCCAGTGGGACAAGCCATACCCAAAGCTGTCGGCGCCAAGCCTGCTCTACGCGACGTGGCTCGCGTCGGCGCGATCCCGCAGCTGCCACAAGCCCATGCACCGCAGCGGCGGCGCAAAGGCCTGTCCATGTTCGCCAACTTGCTCATCGCGCTGCTCATCACTGGCGGCGCGCTCAGTGGGGCGTACTACTGGGATCAGTACCAGCAGCAGCAAGAAGACGCCGCCGACGGAAACACCGATCCGCCAATCATCGAGCTGGACACGCCAACCACATCGCCGACGGTCGACATTCCTGCCACCACGCCTCCGCCGATCGATCCGCCCCCGAGTGCTTGGCCAAGCGCGACGGCGACCTCGACGCCAACCAAGCCGGGCTCCCCGCACAAGACGCCGACCAAGCCGAGCGCGAGCCCGACGGCCCCCACCAAACCTAGTGCGACACCGACGTCGCCGCCGCCAACACCGACGACACCCTTCGCCATCCCCACGGGCATTCCCTCGGTGCTTCCGTCAACGCTGCCACCTGGTTTCCCGACGTCCATTCCGACGATCCCTGGCTTCCCGCCAATCCCCGGGCTCACGCCCCCGCCAAGGCCGCAGGCCAAACCACCAGTCGAACCGCACGGCCTACCCGTTACGCCAAAACCCAGCCCAAGCCAGCCCAAGCCGGCAGGCCTGCCTGGGTTCCCTTCGATCCCGATCCCCTAGCCTCGCCGGAGTGGCGGTTGAGCGGCGTCGTCAGCCACCCGGCGGCCGCACGCGCTCGAGTCGATGATAGCGTCAGACACTCTGTCCTCCCGAGGCGTGCTTTTCTCGGCGCGATGCAAGCACCGCCAGCCACGCCACCAACGGCAGGACGACGATGCATGATGAGGCCAGCGCCACGTCACGCACGGTCCAACCGAAGCGTTCGATGAGTGCCCCGGAGAGCCATGCCGTCGCGCTGAGAGTCAGCGTGAGCACGCCCCACTCGATCGCGAAGACGCGACCCCGGTATGCGTTGTCGCTCTCGAGTTGTCCGAGCGTACCGGAGAACACCCAAATCGCTCCGCCACCGAAAGCCGCCGTGAAATAGCCCAATCCGGCTTGCCACAAGTTCGCCGAAACGGCGAGTCCGAGATAGCCCGCCGCCAGCAGGACGTAGCCCACCGGGATCAACATGTTCATCGTGCGTCGACGATCGCCGAAGATCTTGCGCACCGCGAGGGAGCCTATCATCGCGCCGAGCCCCCTGGCCGCATAAAGGGCCCCCATCGCGAGCGGAGCGCGAATCGACGTAAACACCTGGGTGGCGAAGACGGGCAACATCGCAAGCGTTCCGCCTGCGAGCGCCATGCCTGGCTTGAGGCAGATGATCACCGCCAAGTAGGGCTTGCGCTTGAGGTAGCGCAAGCCGTCGACGAAGGAACGAGAATCGGTCGCCGCACCTGAAGAGGGGGGACCATCACGATGCGGCTCGTCAGCGGTGGGCAACAAGGCTGGCAAGCCATAGAGGAAAACCGCGGAAACCAAGAAGGTCAGCGCATCGCATAGAAGCGCAACTTCAATGCCCGCGTATTCGGTCACGAGGCCGCCCGCAGCCGCTCCGGCCGCCAGCATCACCGACCACGTTCCAGCCGAGAGAGCATTGGCCGCGTTGAGCTGCCGTTCGGTCGTAATCTGCGGCACCACGGCGCTCTTCGCGGGGATGAAAACGCCCGCGAAGGCGACCATCACCACCAACAAGCCGAAGATGAGCGGCAAGCTCCGAGCGCGGTAGGCGAACACCAAGCCCACCGCACAAGCCGCTCGCGCAAAGTCCGTGATGAGCATGAGCTTTCGACGGTCGAAGCGATCGCAAAGCGGGCCCGCGATCGGCGTCATCAAGAAGACGGGCAAGAGCTTCGCCACGAAGACGGCCGCGATCGCTTCGGTGCTACCCGAGAGTTCTTCGACGGCGGCGTACAAGGCGATGGCGTTGAACCAATCGCCTGCGAAGCTCACCAGTTCGCCAAACCAAAGCCGGCGGAAATCGCGATTTTCGCGCAGCAGGGACAGATATCCGACGGGATGGCCAGGTAGAGAGACCGGCCCCGATTCGGTCATCGCTCGCCTCGGTAGTCCGCCATCAGGTCACGAAACAACCACCGCCCGAGTTCGACATAGCCCTTGGGCTTCAGATGAACACCATCTTCGGAAGCACGGCCGTCATCCCGCCAGCTGCGGAGCGATCCCTTTCCCCCCATCTTGGCGTAGGTGTCCCAGAACATGCAGCCTTCTTGCTCGGCCGCGGTGCGTACCGCCTCCACGATGGGCGGAATTCGATCTTCCGCATCCGCGCGATCGGAAGGACCGATCACCACACAAGAGACGTCGCGCCGAATGTAGCGACTGCGGCGAATCAACTTGATCGCCTGCCGTTGGTACAAGGCCGGCCGTGGCGGGATGTCGCTCGCCTCGTTGCCGCCGTACTCGAAGATGAACAGCTCCGGCGTGCGTCGCATCACTTCCTTGGCCCACGCGACGCCTTCCCACGCAAGCGCGGTGCCGAATCTGGCGCCGTTGATCCCCAAATTGTCGAGAACCACACCGTTTCGCGACTTGGGCTGGGCCTCAACGACCACTCCGCAAAAGTCTGTACGACCGCTGAGCTGACGCACCTCGATCGATTCGAGACCGCTGAGCGAGAAGCGGAGGTGCCGAATGATCGACACGTCCGATTTGTCCTTCGGTTCGAGAATGCGTCGCGCCTTGCCGTTCACGAAGAGGCGAACACGATCGTAGGGAAGGCCGAACTTGTAGCAGAGGTCGATCACGACGGGCGTCTTCGCCCACTGCGTGCCCCGCATCTCCATACGCGCGTGCCGCATCCCCGCAAAACCAGCGTGGAGGATCCCACCGAGCCCGAAAGCGCCGTCGCCCCAACGGCGCGACGTGGATGGCGCCTTGGGACGCATCCGCCACTTGCCTCCGATATCGAAGCGAATGCCGTTGTGCCGATAGGCCTTGAAGCCGAGATGCACAAAGCCCGGCCCCGCGTCGCCAAATCGCGCCTGAAGGCCTCGCCGCAGTTCGCCGGTCCAAAAGTCGGCTTGGGCGTGCGAGTCGCCGAGCCACATGACGCGAACGGGCTTGCTCCGGCGCCCGGCTTCCAAGTCGCGGAGTGCATCGTAGAACGTGAGGAGCGGACCGGCATAGGGCGTTAGCTTGGGAGGGGGAGCCGGCTCCGCTTCGGGTTTTGAAGTGGCGCTCGCCACGCTCGCCGGCAGCGCGGCCGCCGAGGAGGAGGCTGCCACTGCCGAGGAGGAACTCGCAACTGCAGCCGAAGCCAAAGCTGCAGCGAGGCCAGGTGGGGCTTGCGAGCCCAACACGCCGAGCACGCCGGGACGAGCAGCAGCGGTGACGACAGGCGGCGACTCCGGGGGGACCGGAGGCGACACCGCGGTCGGGGTACCACATGCACTCAACCAAACGCATGCCGCCGCCGTGCCTCGCTTGAGGCGCGTTCCAAGAACGGAATTGGCTGGCACGAGCACAGGGGGGGATTACAGGCTCGTGCGCTTCGGCGCAATTCGAGCTACACCACGCACCGTGAACGCGGACGAACAGAAGCCTGCGAGTGAAGCGACGGACGGCGCGCCAGAGAACGAGGTCGGTAGCGTACCGGGCCCGTGGATGCTCGTGGTGGCAGGCCTCGCGCTGGCTGGAGCGGCCGCGCTGTACGTCCAACTCCTCGACATCGGTCGAAGCGACAGTGCCGCGCCGCCTCCGCTCGCGTCCGTATCGACGACGCGCCCGTCGCCAACAGCGACCTTTCACTCGCGTGTGGGGCCGACGGGGTCAGCAGCGCGCACGGCTCCCGGGACCGGCGGCAGCGGAGGAAAAGCGACTTCGAGCGCGGGAGCTAACGCCGCCGAGGGGGGCCACGCCCCGCACGACGGACCCGCGGGACGGGGCGGAGCGAGCGCTGAACCGACCGCCAGCGCCCACACGCCCGATGCTCCCCTTCCCCCAACCGGCATGGTCTTCGTGCCGTGGCCCCAAAAGGGCCCCTTTCCAAACCCGACCGGCGCCAGAAGCGCCTCTCCTGCCGCGCCCCCCCCAGCCGGCTTTTTCATCGACCGCACCGAGGTCCCAACGGCGGCCTACCGCCGGTGCGTGCTCGCGGGCCGATGCGTGCCAGCCGAACGGGTCGTGCTGACCGAGGGGGCCATCACCATGTTCACCTCCGATCCATCGAAAGAAGGTGGCAAAGCGAGCCCGGAACAGCTCGCGCGCGCATGGAAGAACCGTTGCAACGAGGTGCGCGACGCACCAACCCACCCGACCAACTGCGTCAACTTCGCGAGTGCGCGAGATTACTGTCGGTTTGCCGCATCCCGGCTGCCAACGGCCGCGGAGTGGACGCGGGCAGCGCGGCTCGACGATCAGAGGAAATTTGCTTGGGGAGACGAGCAACCGAGCTGCGACTTTGCGTGTTTCGGACGCAACGGCAGTTGCTTGGGCGGCGAGCGCCGCCTGACCAGTTGTCCCGTCGGGGCCCACGCGCGCGATCGTTCAGCCACAGGCCTCCTCGACATGTCGGGGAACGTTGCCGAGTGGGTGCGCGATGAAGCAAGGCCAAAGGCCGCGCCGCACGACCCGGCCCCGCGGCTCGTCATGGGCGGGAGCTTCGGGGACGACCTGGCGCAATTAGCTATCGACACCCGACGCGCGCTGCCCCCCGTGAGCGCCCATGTCACGATCGGCTTTCGCTGCGCCCGCGACATGCTCACCACCGCCGCACGAAAACGACCCGACAGCAGCACTGAATGAAGCGAAGGAGCCAGATAACGTCTGGCTCACTTGCTCCGTGACCACGCGAAGCCGCTCCGCTATAGCTTCGAGCGAAGGCATGGAAAACTCAAAGCTCAACACACTCCCTTTGCACGGCGCCCACAACCCGACGAGCCGTGGAGACGGGACGAACCCTGGTTCCTTTGCGGCCGCTCCGAACGTCGGAGGTGCCCTCGCGTTCAGTTCGCCGGACACGCCCGGTATGCCCCGTCCCAGCGAGAAAACGGCGTGGGACTTCATGCCCGAAGATTGGTCCTTCACGGGCGGCCAATGGACGCCCCCCGAAGGTTTCGTCCCCATCACCCAGCTCGAGCACGCACGGTTGGGCCAAATCACACCCGAGATGGAAACGGTCGCCCGCCGGGAACCCCATCTCAGCGCCGAGCAGATTCGCGACGAGGTTGCCGCCGGCCGCATGATCATCCCCGCCAACCGCGTGCACCTCGAGCACAATCTCGAGCCGATGTGCATCGGTCGGGCGAGTCGCACGAAGATCAACGCGAACCTCGGCGCATCCCCCGTCAGTTCCGGTACACACGAAGAGGTCGAGAAGATGACGTGGGGCGTCCAGTGGGGCGCCGACACGGTGATGGACCTTTCAACGGGAGGCGATCTCGACGCCTGTCGCACGGCGATCATTCAAAACAGCACCGTGCCCATAGGCACGGTCCCGATCTACTCGATGATCATCGGTCGCAAGATCGAAGACCTGAACGAAACGCTCATCTTGGAGCAACTCGAACACCAAGCGAAGCAAGGCGTCGACTACTTCACCGTCCACGCAGGCGTGCTCAAGGCGCACCTGCCGCTCATCAAAGAGCGGCTCATCGGCATCGTGTCGCGCGGAGGCTCGCTCCTCGGCAAGTGGATGCTCGTCCACGATGCAGAAAACCCGATGTACACCGGGTTCGAGAAGATGTGCGAAATCATGCGGCGGTACGACGTCTCCTTTTCACTCGGCGACGGCCTGCGGCCCGGTGGCCTGAGCGACGCGACCGATCGCGCTCAGCTGGCGGAACTTCAAACGCTCGGCGAATTGACCGAGCGCGCTTGGCGGCAAGGCGTGCAGGTGATGATCGAAGGCCCTGGCCACGTCCCCTTCGATCAGATCGAGTACAACATGAAGCTCGAACGGCAGCTGTGCCACGGCGCCCCCTTTTACGTCTTGGGGCCTCTGGTGACGGATGTCTTCCCTGGCTACGATCACATCACGAGCTGCATCGGGGCCACTTCCGCCGCCTACCACGGAGCGAGCATGCTCTGTTATGTGACGCCGAAAGAACACCTCGGACTTCCCAAGAAAGACGACGTCAAGCAGGGGTGTATCGCCTACAAGATCGCCGCGCACGCAGCGGACGTCGCGCTCGGGATCCCCGGAACGCGCGACTGGGACGACGACCTGACCAAGGCACGCGCCGCCCTCAACTGGGAAAAACACTTCGATCTGAGCTTCGACACGGACTTTGCACGAGCGCTTCACGACGAAGATCTGGACGTCGACACGGATTTCTGCGCCATGTGCGGGCACGACTGGTGTTCGGTTCGGATCAGCAAAGAGATCGTCGAGTTCGGCTCCGGTAAGGCCGAAGGCTTCGAACGTGCCGGGACCTTCAAGAGCGCGGCGCTCAGCGACGAGCAGCAGGCCATTCTCGAACAGCGGGGCGTGCTGAGCCCCGAGGAGATTCACACGCTCGCGAACAAGACCAAGAACGCCGTGGGCGCCGATGGCGAAAACAAGGCGAGCTGCCACAGCGACTACGTCGCGCCCAGCGTCGCCCAGCAACTGCAACAAGAGCGACTCGTCGAGCTCAAGCGCAAGCCCTCCGCTGCGCCCGCCGAATAGGCGACCGCGCGCGGAACTTCGGCAGGGCTGCGGGTGCGCCCTCTTGGGCAGCGCCCGCTACTTGCGGTGCACCGTCAGAACGATTCGCCTACCGAGACCCCGCCCGCCAGTGAGTTCGAAGGTGCGACTGCCTTTCGTCACGCGGTACTTGTGCCGGGCCAGGAAGCGAGTCGCCCAACCGCGAGCCTTCAGCTTCTGCCGCGCCACGGCCATCATGGTCCGAATGCCGCGGTAGGTGTAACGCTGTTTGTAGAGGAAGAGGTGCTTCTCGCCACCCGTCGTGACCTTCGAATAAGAGGCGCCCGCAGGCATCACGAAGTCGGGATGCCCTGGAACGTAACCGCCGGCCGGCGGAGGCGGCGGAGGCGGCGGAGGGGGGGGCGCCATGCTCTTTTTTAATAAGCCAATCGCCCCGAGCATGCTGAATGCCTGAATGTTCAGCGTCTTGATCTCGAGATCGAGCGTCTTGCCGTCACCGTCAACCGTGACGGCAAAGGCCGCTGTCATTCGCTTGTCCCCCTTGAGGCGAATGGCTTTTCTCGAAATGCCCGTTTCCTTCTTCATCCCGTCGAAGATGTCGTCGGCTTTGTCCCCGAGGGCATCGATGCCGATCTTGCCGACAGTCCCCGCATCGAACCACATCAACAGGTGCGGTTTTGCGTCCAGCGCGCTCATGGCGCTCTTGTGGGCCGCGTTGTCACCCAAGGTGTCTTTGCCATCCTTCAGAGCCGACATCACGCGCTTGACATACTTCTCCGCCCCCACGGCAAAAGCCATGTAGTCGCCCGCAAACCGAATGCGCACGTGCGGCAACTCCTCCTTCTCCGGCGAAGCATTGAACCCGTCTTTCTTCTTCTTGACGGCGTACATTCCCTTCAACTTGGCGTCGTCGCCGTCGAAGAGCTTCTGCCGGACCGACTTGACGATCTTCTTTGCCGACTCTTCCTTGCCAACGTGGATCACGTAGGCGAAAGCCCCCGCGGAACTCATCAACTCCTCGGGCTTGAGCTTCTCCATCTCGAGCTTGAGCTTGGGATCGACGACCAGAGCGAACGCCAAATGGTCGCCCACCGAGTCGAAGATGTCGATGATGCTGAAATCGAGCTGGTCTTTGACTTCGTCCGACGCCTTGTCGAACGTGTCCCCCATGCCATCTTGGACGCCATCGAGCTTCTTTTTGATATGCTTTCGCAGCGCCTTACCCTTCAGATCGCGCTTCGTGGAAAAGGCGATGTAGGCCACCGTCTCTTTGGGCAGCTTCTCGACCACGTCGAGCGACGACACCGATGGGGCCTCATCCTCTTCGTCGAGCTTGGCTCCCTTGAATTGAGCCCGCATGGTGGTGACGAGACCGGCGCTTTCGAAGGCCGCTCCAGCCGTGAAGGGGGCAGCGTCCGACATGTAGTCGCGGGCAAACTTCTTTTGGTCGTCCGACTTGCTCTCGCCCAGGATCTCGCTGTCGAGGTAAAGAACCGCCGCGCCGCCACTCGGAAAATCAGCCTGGCCCCATCGTTCACTGTCGGCCAGCGCCTCTTTGTCTCCGCTGATCACCTTGCCGACGTCTTCGACGAACTCTGTGTTGCCGATAGCCAGTATCTGCTCGTCTCCAAACCAAACGAAGGCCTTCTTCTTGCGCTCTTTGGAAAGTCGATAGGTCCAGAAGGCCTTCTTGGCCGCCTTCCATTCCTTCATCTCGCTGTAGGTCTTGTCCTTGGCTTTCTTCACGAAGTAGCGCACGCCGCCTGCAAAATCGCCGTCTTTCGTGAAGCGCTCCGAGTCGAGCAACTTGTCGATCCCGTCGCTACTACCGAACTTGAACAAGGTCGCGGTCACCTGCTTGGAGCTGAGCCCGCGAGCAGCCATCGCTATGCCGTCGAGACCATCGACGATGTCTTCCGCCTCATCCTTCTTGAGTTCGAAGGCGTCGACCAGTCCGTCGATGAGGTCCTCCCGCCATTTCTTGGCGTCGATCTCCTTGGTCCGGATCATGTCCATATCCAGGAGTCCGCCGACGGCAGCCTTTACGCTCGGGACCTCGAAAAACAACTCCGTGTCTTTCGGTACCGACGAGGCAAGCTTGGCCGAGCTTCCACCGCTGAACGCCACGACGAGGACGATCACCAACAAGAGCACCGCCGCACCAGCACCGCCGGCAATGGCCGCAATCGGCAATTTCTTCTTCGGTCCCGCGGCGGCGGCCGGGTGCGCGCCTGCTGCTTGTGGTGCCGCACCGTAACCCTGTGGCGCCCCAGCATAACCTGGTGCAGCCCCCGCTCCCGGTGCGCCGGGATAGCCTGCGGCTGGTGATGCCGATGCGCGCGCCGCCGCCTCCAGAGCCTGTGCGAACGGCGGATGGGAATTGAGTGCCTGCCACTGCTGGCCACCCTCGACGCATACGTGGCCGCTGTTGACCTGTCCCGTCTGGATCATATGAACGAGTTGCGCTTCCTCGAACGGTCCCTCGTGCTGCCCGGTGCGATTCAAATACCAACCCATATCTCGTCCGCCTGCTCCTGTTCCGGCGCATCAGGTAAATGCGCGCCGCAATTGATGCTCGATAGTGCGAGCCGCGCCACGGTACTGAAGTCCGCCGCTCCGCTCAAGCTATCCGACACAGGCCGCGCCTTTCGACCGGACGACACGCTCGACGGTCACCGCAGGAGAGTCGCCATCACGCGCGGTGCTGCAGGTTTTCCTGTTCGATCGCGCGAAACACGTCGGCGCCGGTAGCAAAACCAGTTCGGTGACTCTTGGCGTATCGTAGCTGCTCTTCAAACCGCCGGGTGACCAGGTCGTCCCCAAGCGCGAGGGCCAACGTCGCACAAACCGAGGCTGCGTGTCGAAGGACAATACGCGCCTCGATACCAGCGATATCGCTGAAGAACCAACCGCAGCTCGTGTACATCGCGAGCGCCGAGCGCTGCATGGCGAGAACCGTCTCGATGTCGGCGTAGACCCGCTCCCTCTCCGAGGCGTCCAGGTGATCGCACGACTGCGCGAGCCAGTCATGTCGCATCGACGGGTCAACTCGATGCGCCCGATCGCCGTCGCGCAGAGCCCACATATCCACTCCCCAACGAGCGCCAACGTCGTCGGCGTACTGGGCGGCGGCCTCCCTCAAGCCATCCATCGCGTCCCGTAGAGGGCCCCGCCACCCTTGCTCATCGCCGGGTTGCTCGCCGGTCACACAACCACAGTTGCGAAACCAGCGTTCGACACCATGTTCGCAGCTCCAAGAGCTACCGCCTGCAACGATGCGAGCCTCATGGGTGGGAGGATGATCGCTGAGGTGCCTGCCGTAATTGCTGATAAAAAAGTCACGAGCAGGAGCTTCTCGGGTCAACGCATACGCCAAACATCGCTCGCCGTAGGGGAAGTGATGACCGTAACTCTCGCCGTCCGTCGCCGCGTGGACGAGTACCCCAGCGTCTGCCCCGGAGCCTTGCGCCGCCGCATCCTGGATTCGATCGACCAAGTTCGCGCTATCCTGAAGCACGCCGTCGAAGGCAATCGCGCGAGCGATGCCCCCGTCGTAGAAATAGAGCGCGATCGATCGGTCCGAATAGGGGGAACGCCAATGGTAGGCGAAACGCGTATCGATCGTCCCCCCCTGCCGGTCCTCCCAAGGGGCCGTGCCGTCACCTCGCGCCCGAACGGCGGCGGCCTGGCGCGGCGCGAGCAGAGCGAAACGAAGCCCGGCGGCGGCCAAGGCATCCAACACGCGATCGCTACACGCCGTCTCGGGGAGCCACATGCCTTCCGCTTGACGACCAAAGCGCAAACGAAAGTCGTCCATGCCCCAGCGAATTTCGGTCTTCAAGTCCCGCACATTGCAGAGCGGCAAAATCGCATGACTGTAGGCTTGGGCGATGGCGTTGCCGTGTCCGAGCCGGGCCACGCTCGCTCGGTCAGCGGCAACGAGTTTCTCCAACAAGGCCGGGGCGCGCTCTTCGATCCACGAAAGCAGCGTCGGCCCGAAATTGAAGCTCATCCATGCGTAATTGTTGACCCGATCGATGATCTCCCCAGAATCATTCATAATGGGCGCGTTGGCATTCGCCGCGTAACACTGCTCGGTGATCTGCCCGTTCCAGTCCGTGCCGCTCGGCCCCCTCCCGGTTCGAGGGTCCTCTCGCGGAGGCTGATAGAAGTGGCCGTGGACGACCAACGAGCGAGGAGCCATGGGCAAAGCATAACAAACTCATCGGCCCGGCGTGACCCACACTGTCGTGGTACGGTCCGCGCATGAGCCTACCCGTGACCTCAGCGCCAAGTCGCCCCAAAGTCATCATTCGGCGATGCGAAAGCTACGACGTCGAGGCCATCCGCACGATCATTCGGGAAGGCCTCGAGACGATGGGCCTCCATCCTTTCGGTCATACGCTGATCAAGCCGAACGTCGTCGCCTCCGGCCCCATGTTTCAGAACGCTTACACGAGGCCCGAGTTCATCGAGGGCGTCATCGCCGGTTTGCGAGACCGCGATGACGGCAAAGTACAGGAGCTCGCGGTGGGCGAACGTTGCGGGATCACTCTCCCGACGCGCGTCGCGTTCGAAGGAGCCGAGTACTACCCGATGTTCAAACGCGCCGGGGTGAAGCACTACCACTTCGAAGAGGAGGCCCAGGTCGAGATTCCGCTGACGCATGAGAAGCGGCTTCGCGACTACGTCTTCACTCCCGAGCCCGTGGCCCGCGCAGACTTCTTCGTCAACTGCCCCAAGTTCAAGTCACACCCCTGGACCACCGTCACCTTTGCGATGAAGAACTACATCGGCATCCAGGACGACAGGCACCGCATGATCGATCACGATCACCGACTCGACGAAAAGGTCGCCGACCTGCAGCACATCATTCAGCCACAATTCATCGCCATCGACGCGATCATCGCCGGCGAAGGGCGGATGCTCACGCCCGTCCCGGTCGACCTCGGGCTGGTCATCATGGGCAACAACTCCGTCGCCTTCGACACCGTGTGCAGCGCGATCATCGGCTTGGACGCGAAAGACATCGATCACATTCGCTTCGCCCATGACCACGGCTTCGGCCCCATCGATCTCAGCGAAATCGACATCGAGGGCGACGTCACGCTCGACGACGCAAAGAAGAAGGCCGAAGGCTTTCAGGTCGGCTTGGTTCGAGTCGAGAAGTACTTTGAAGGGACGAACATCACGGCCTATGCCGGCCCGCCGCCCGAGACAGAGCACACCGATTACTGTTGGGGAGGCTGCCCGGGAGCGATTGAGGAAGCGATCGAGATCTTGCGCCAATACGATGAAGAGTGCGACAGCAAGATGCCCCGCATGCACGTCGTATTTGGCGACTATCAAGGGCCGATCGATGCCAAAGCCGACGAACCGGTCGTCTTCATCGGCGACTGCGCCCAATTCAAGGGCGAGGTGGCCGGCCAGCTCATCGAGGTGAAAAGCCTGTACCGCGATCGAAGTGAACGGGATCCCTACGACGCCGAGCACGATGACATCTACGCAAAGATGTACAGCGTCGGCCGCAAGGTCGCCCACGCCAAGAACGAACCGTTTCTCCGGCTCGAGGGTTGCCCGGTGAGCGTGGCCGAGCAAGCGCTCGCCTTGGTATCACTCGGGACGATGAAGAACCCCTACTTCTCTCCATCGGAAGCCTGGCGCTTCAACAAGGGCTATCTTGCCTGGCGCGGCGTCATGGCCGGCAAGAAGATCAGAGGGATCCCCTACCAGCGGCACGGCTGCTATCAGCAGCGGGGCGCAGCAGCGCCGGAGTAAGACTCGCTAGCGACCGTGTTCGCGGCGTTTTGAGGTGTCGTTCAACGTAAGACGAGTCGGAACTGGACGACGATCTCGTCGGCCACCCGGAAGGCCCCTAGTGGGCCCCGGATCGGCGCTACGCCGAGACGCTCCAATGACAATTCGATCTGGCCAGTGAGTGCTCCGTCCTGCTCGTCGTGCTTCAAGTCGAAACGGATGCGCTGTTGGCCGCGCGGTGCACGGACCACGCCTTGACCAGCATCGCGAGTCTTGCCGTTCACTCGGACGAGGACTTCGGGTCCAAGAAGAATGTCGTTCTGGACCTTGTCGGTGATTTGGGCGTGCTCTCGGGCAGACAGCACGCCCTCATCAACCGCCCCGGCCCGCAGCACGCCGACGACGGTCAAGCCGACAATTGGGAACCGAAGCGAAGCCGACCAATTCTGCTCGTCGTCCTCGAGGCGAACTTGGCCCTCGAATTGTCCGGCGCGCAACTCGAGATCGTGAGCCAGTCGGGACATGAGCCCCTCGGCGCGAGTGCGAACGACGACGGTGCTTTCGTCGGGGTTCACTCGACGCGTAGTCATAAGGGACACCTCGACGTGTTCGCCCCGTCCGTCAAGCACCCACGCGGCGCAGAAGCGGCCGACAACAAAGGAGACGTGGCTCGCGAGCCTATCGTCACGCAAGATAAGCTCATTGTCGGATCCGTACTGCCGCCACGAGCAGTAGCGCGCCGACGGACACGACCAGCCAGGCGGTACTCTGTTGCTGACTAAGTCCCAACAATTCGGAGCTGCCCAGCAAGTGCGCCAACGGTGCTCGCGGCAAGCACGCGGCCGCCCATCCGGTGCCCGTGCCGATCGTGAAGTCCAGAACCAATGGCAGCCATCGCCACCGGCCCGCTTTGCCCCAACCGCTCGCGACGAGAAACCAAGTCATGTAGCTAAACGCACCCAACGCCGCGATCCACGTGCTCGTCCATACATCAGCCAACAACCCTGGGCTTCCCCCATACGCGACGCCGAGACCCGCCCCGACCAGTACAGATGCCGCAGCCGCCATGAGCAGTCCGGCGCCGGTGATCAGGCCCAGGGCGGTGACCCGCCGTGAAGCACCGTACCGGGCCAAGCACCAGACGCTGTGGTCCAAACGCTGGTTTCGTGTGAACAGGCGGGCACTCGCGAAGGCACCGAGGGGCAACACAAAAGATGCCATGATGTAGAGGGTACGATTGGCCGCGAGCCCTGCCCCGAGGGACCGCTCCACGCCTGCCGTGACGAGCACGACAGCCGCGGAGAGCCCGAACAACCAACGAAACTCCGGGGCCCTCCCCCGATGCCACGCCAACTTGGCGCCAGCGCGAAACGCCATCCAGCATGCGCTCAAACCCACCGCAGCGGAAACTCCTGCCGCGGGCATGGCCGTCGCGGGCTCAGCCATGGGTCCCGGCTCGCTGCGCCCGCTGCGCATGAATCGTCGCTTCGAGTTCTCGTCGGGTAGGCACGGCCGGAGACAGCCGCGTCACGGCTGAACCCAGTGACGCGGCGAGTTGTGCCACGAGGCGCGCTCCGTCCTCGAGCTGAGCCACCTCAATCGTCACGCTCGCCTCGTGCATTCGCTCCGACCACTTTACCCCGTGGACCATCTCGTGTTCGCTCAACGCCGCCGCCAAGGCGCGAGCATCGCCGCCAACACGGGGATCCAAGCTGACCTTCAGCCGGCCGTAACGAACCGCGTGACGCAGGGGCTCCCCTCCGTGCAACTGCCCCGCCGCAAGAAGATAAATCGCATCGGCGATCTCAAAATAGGACCCCGCCTGCGGCGCCGTGATGACGACGACAGTGCCCCGGCTCGACAAGGCACGAAGCACGTCTGCCGCGGCCGGTTCGTCCGGCCCAGATTGCAGGAACTCGGGCCCATAACGAAACGGGTCGTGCAGCAACAGCACGGCTGGCTCGGCCAGAGCCAGAGCCAAACGCCACGCGAGCTGGAGCCTCTGGCCAGCCGTCAACAAGTCGATCCTCAGGTCGTGTAGACTGCCCGGCGCACCGATCGGGGCGAGGTCCTCGGCGGCGTCGGGATGCCAACGCCGGAAATGATCGAGGGCATCGGATACCGTCGTTCCTTCCGGCAGAGAGGCATCCACGTCGAGCAAGCCGATCCGGCGGCGGACGCTCGCGTCCCGATGAGGAAGTGCCTCCCCCAACCTCACCTCGCCACGCCGTGGCGCGCTACGGCCACTCGCCACGGCAAGCAGCGTCTCAATGCCATCGTCGAGTTCGCCGATCACCAGGTGAATGCCCGACCCAAAGACTCCGGTCACGCCGTTGAGCTTCGCCGGGGCCGCCGCGCCTCGCGGCTCGCTGGCCCACACGGCGTCGAAGTGCAAGGCGGCGCTCATGCGGCGCTCACCAAGCGACTCAACCAGGCATCGATCAACGTCGGGAGAGACAGTCCGTCCCCGAGAACATCGGCCACCAGCCACGGGATGATGACGAGCGCCGCCATCCAGCCAGGACCGCGGCGCCCAGCGAGATGACCGCATGCGCTCGCGAGAAGGCCAACCACTCCTCCGGTCATGAGGCACACACCCAGGATCCCCGCGACGAGGCCAGCGGCCCTAGCGTGTACACCATGATAAAACACCGCGGCTGACAGCAGAAGTGCGGGCAGACCAAGGACTCGGATCGCCTCGAGCACCGACGCGACAAATCGCGCACGACGTAGCTCGTCTCGTCCTACGCCCCGACATGCGAGCATGTCCGTTACGCCTTCGGTCCGATCCCGCCCCTCCGGGTCGTGAGCCAAGACCAACGCGACCGGCCCAAGACCGATCCATACGAGCGCCGTCAGCGTCGGTCGAATCAGCTCCGCCACATCACTTCCAGCGCGGATGACGGCCCACGCGCCCGCGGCCGCGACAACCCATGCGGTGCCACTTGCCGCACGAACGATCCACGAGCGTTGCGCCTGCCAGCGGCACAGTGCGATGACCGACGACCTCGGCCACCGGGAAGATGCCGACACCGACCGGCGCTCCGAGATCGCGGGCGCCTCGCTCATTTGTCGCCTGTGTCCCGGCTCCCAACAACCTCGACGGGCTGCCCTTGCACCTTGCTGAAGCGATGACCCGAAGCGACGTCGAACAACTCTTCGGTCAGCGCCCCATCCGGCCACCGCACGGCAACCTCAGCAGTGCAAGCCGTACCCAAGCCAAAGTGCAGGCGCAGATCCTGTTGAGCACCGTACTGGCCGTGCCCACCACCGATCTCCTGCGTCCGCACGATCCCATCCGGGGTCGTCACTGTGACACGCGCACCGATGGCAGAACGATTGCTGCCGTCCGCGCCCTGAAGCGCGAGCTGAAACCAGTTGCCATCTTGACCCATGATGTTCTCAAAGACGCGCGCCTGCATCGTCGGATAACAGTCCGTCTCGTTCCCACAACGCATGTGGGAATGGCCGACGATGATGTCGAGGTCGCCGTCGTGGTCGAAGTCCGCCACCGCAACGCCATGACTGCGATTGTTTTCGATTCCCAACTCGTAGGGAACGAGCTGAAACTTCAGAGTCTGATCATGATGAAACAGACGCCCGCGACTGCCAGGGTAATCCGAGTCACCGATGTAGATGTCGAGCAGACCGTCGTTATCAAAATCGAACAAGGCACCGCTCATGTCACCGTCGTTCCAACTGATCGCATCATGATCGCGGATCAGTCCGGTCTGCTCGTTGCCCGGTCTCTCGAAACGCACGTCAAACTCGCCCGTGTTGACGAGAATCTCGCTCGGATCGGAGGAACTGCCCACGTCCCAATGCACGATCTCGGTGGTGAACAGATCCATGTCTCCGTCGTTGTCCACGTCCCCGCACATGGTTCCCCCGCTATTGCCACCTAGGCTAAATAGCTCGCGGCTCGTGCTGTGGTCCCACCGGAAGGCATCCCCAGGCTGTTCACACTTGATGTACATGGGCGGCGGAACGCCGTCGCAATCTTGGGCTTGAGGGTTCAATTTACAGTAGCACCGCGCCGATTCGTCCTCGGTCCAGTCGGTGCGATGGTCGTAGGCGTAACCCGACGCGACGCTTCGATTGACGAAGGTCCAACCTCCGTCGGGTCCGGTCGCCTGCCACAAGTGGTTCGGTGCGCGCCCATAGGATGAGGCCAACAACTCCAGGTTGCCATCATTGTTGAGGTCACAGGCCAACGCTGACCAGCCCCAACTATGGGCGCGACCCTCGTTGAGGGTTTTGAGGTCGTTCCAGCCTTGCGTCACCAGGGCGGTGGCCCCTGTCACGTTTGTGAAGCTGCCTTCGCCGTGCCCCCAATACAGCTGATCCTGGGCCCGTTGATTCCCCCAGGCGTTCTGCGGCACCCAGAGATCGACGACCCCATTTCGATCATAATCGACGAAGCTCGCGCCGGCCGGCACGTCACCGAGCGGGACGCGCAGCGCGCTATCAGCAGGGCCCAAGGAGAAGGTGCCATCGCCTTGATTCAGCAGGATCTCGCTCGTCTCTGTTTTGGCAGATCCGGGACCATCGCTGCGCCCGGTGTATGCGTCGAGATCACCGTCATTGTCCACGTCAGCAAATGCCACAACTTGAAAGGGCCGACCCGTATCGGGATCGGCGTCGTCGCGTTTCGCAAGAAACCCCGACGAGAGCGTCACGTCCTCGAATCCGCCCTTCCCCGTGTTGCGCATCAACCACGTACGACGAACCGGACAGGTTGTTTCTTCCGGACAGCTGTCGTTCGCACAGCACGCCGGCGCCGTGAACAAGTCATCAGGTGCATCCGTCATCATCCGCACCAGGACATCGGTCCAGCCATCACCATCAAAGTCAACCGCTTGAAAACGTTGTCCCTCCACGCCCACGAAGTTCCACTCGGTGGTCACTTCGCGAAAAATGGTCCCCGCCCCATCCCAGCGCGACCCCGCCGTGCACAGCGGCTCTACGCCACCCCCAGAGCCACCCGCGCCGCCGCCACCACCGGAAGAAGTCGCGACCGCAGCATCGTCCCCGCCGCATGCTGACGCCAAGAATAAGACGCCCATCTTTAGGCCGGCGAGAACACCACGAAAAGACACCCGACAACAGCTCATGCGGGCACCTTAGTGCCCCGACGATGAAACGTCGCGTCTAGACTTCGGCGCCAGACCGATTAGGGAAGCGAAACATAGGCACCGCCGCGCTTCCGTTGTTTCGCTCCTTCGACGATGCGACCCCATCGGTAGACGACGGGTTTACGGAAAGCGCCGTTTCGGTCCCCGCCGTACAGACTGAGCACCCGCGGCGAGCTGGCCTTGCCCACGCTGGGCTGCCACCAATCACTGGAAACGAACAACAACAACCGCAAGCGCTCCCCTTCTGGTCTGGCGACCATCACGCCACAGACGTCGTGCTGCGGCAGTTTCCCGCACCCCCCCGCGACGAGCAGCCGCTCATTGGCGATGGGACGCCATTCCCAGTTGCGGCTGATACGAAACGGCAGTGCCGTGAGCCGATTCTTGAGTTGGTTGCGAACCAGTGAAGGCAGCAGGGCAAGGAAGCGGTCATCGCGTTCGGTATTTTCTCCCAGCCAGATGAGCACCTTCCCCGAATCGATCGCAAGTTGTACCTGCGGGCGATTCTCTTCGCCGGCGCAACACCGTACCCCCGCCGTTGTCGATACCTTGGTCGGCTTCGCCGGACTGGCATTGGCACAACGCGCGGTCAGCTCGCCATCGTCCCCCGAGCCACCCCGCACGCTCATGGCGTTTCCTGGCACACCCCGGCCCCACGAACTGGACGTCCAATTGGCCGCGCCGCCGTGCATATCGCGTACTCCAAATCCGCTGACGCAGCGATCGTGGATACCGTTCGGCGCGAGAGAATCGGTCGGCCCCGTGCCGCAAACGTTCGGATCGTAGCTGTCGCCGTACTCGTAGGTGAGATTGTCGGGCCCCTTGCACGCTCGCTCCCACTCCAGCTCGGTGCAAAGTCGCTTTCCGTGGCCCGCGCATATCTGCTTGGCCTCGGCAAAGCCAACCCCGGTCACGGGCAACGCCCCTGGTTCGTCAGGGTAGTTGTACCGGTCGATGAAAAATCCGCCGAGCTTAACCGATACCCCCGGCATCTCGCGGTCGGCCATGCGGGGCAACTGGCCGGCGGGCGTACCCGCAACGAGAACGCCGCTGGGGATCCAGGCCATGTTGGGATGGCTGGGAGGCTCTGATTCGGTCACATGCCACGGCGGAGGAGTCCCGTCCGCCACCGTCGGCGCCGGCGACCCATCACCACATTCACAAGCGCATAAGGCCGTCATGCACGACAAAGCCACCACGCCATGGCGAACCAGGCCTGCCATCACCTGTCCGCGGCGTCGCGCCAGGCTCATGTATCGGTACTGCGTGGGCGTAGGTCGAGCTCCTTCATTTTCAATTGTAAGCCCTTACGCGATATTTTGAGCAAGCGAGCGGCATGTGTCACATTGCCCCCGGTCTGGTCGAGAGCCTGGCGGATCAGCTGTCGCTCGAGTCGATTCGTGGCCACCCGTACTTGCTGCTTGAGGCCCTCGACTTCCGATTCACGCACCTCCGGGCCGGCTATTTCGGCCGGTAAGTGCTCGACTCCAATCAGATCGTTGTCCGCAAACAGCACCGCCCGTTCGATGGCATTTTCGAGTTCGCGCACGTTTCCGGGCCAACCGTAGGCGAGGAGCAAGTCCTGCGCATCAGCCGAAATTCCTCCGATGGCCTTACCGAGCCGCTCATTGAAACGCTTAACGAAGAACTCCGCTAACTCGGGCACGTCGCTGCTTCGGTCGCGCAAAGCGGGCAAGGCGATGGGCACGACATTGAGCCGATAGAACAGGTCCTCGCGAAAACGACCCTGTTCGGTTTCGCGTCGCAGATCGCGGTTCGTCGCGGTGACGAGGCGCACATCGACCCGCAAGGTCTCAACGCCGCCGACCCGCTCGAACTCGCTCTCCTGCAGGACACGCAACAACTTGACCTGCATCTGGAGGGGGACCTCGCCAATCTCGTCGAGAAAGAGCGTACCGCCCGAAGCGAGCTCGAAGCGCCCCGGTTTGGAGCCAACCGCCCCCGTGAACGCACCCTTCTCGTAGCCGAAGAGTTCCGACTCGATCAGGTCCTTCGGAATCGCCGCGCAGTTCACCTTGATGAAAGCCTCGTCTTTTCGGTCGGATGATTCGTGGAGCGCGCGGGCAACCAGCTCTTTTCCGGTGCCGCTCTCACCCGTGATGAGCACGGTCGTGGGCGCCTTGGCGACTCGGTCGATCATCGCGTAGACCTCTTGCACGGAAGCATGCCTGCCGATGATTCCAAAACGCGCTGACTCGGCTGCACCTTGGCGATGTGCATCGCGTCTGGCCAGTTCGCGCGTGCGCATCGCCTTTTTGACGATGAGCCGTACCTCATCTTGATCGAAGGGCTTGCGAATGAAATCAAAGGCACCGATCTTCAACGCCTCGACCGCAATGTCGATCGTGCCGTGAGCCGTGAGGATCACCACGGGCCGCTCGGGTTCCTCCCGCACGGCGACGCGCAACAAATCCATTCCGCCCAGTTTGGGCATGCGCAGATCCGTGATGACGAGATCGACATGATGTTCGGATAGAAAGGCGAGGCCCGCCTCCCCATCGGGCGCAGTGTGAACTTCGAAGCCTTCTCGCTCAAGCTGCACGCTCAGTACGCGACGGAGATTGGCCTCATCGTCGACCACCAAGATTTGACCCCTGTCGTCCAGCATCGGAGAGGACTATAGCCTTCAGTGACAGCACAATGGTGCTTTTTCGCGGGGCGCGCTAGGATGGCGTCGTCATTGAAGCCATGTCTTTGTATCTTCGCTTTTCTATCATCGCCGCCTCCCTTGGTAGCCTTCTCGCCAGTCCCGCTATGGCGGGCGATGCGGCGCCTGGCGCGACGCAGCCCACCGACGCACCGGCTCGGTCCCAGGCTGCCCACGGCTATCCCGCCTGCACAACGAAACCGACCACCGAAGATGTCCAGGGGGCCAAAGGCGCACACCAATCCGCGAAGGCGTTCTACAAGAAGGGCAAGTACCTGCTCGCCATCCAACAGTGGCAACTGGCTTACGGCTTCGACTGCACCGCGCACCGCCTGCTGATCAACATCGGAAACGCCCACGAGAAACACGGTGAGTTCGACCAAGCGATCCGCGCCTTGGAACTGTACCTCCACCGTGATGGCAAGAAGGCCGATCCGACAATCCGCGACAGGGTTGAGGGGATCAAGAAGCTCCTCGCCAAGAGAAACGAGGCCGACCTGCCGGCCAGCGCGATGGCTCCGCTGAGCGACGACGATGGCCCGACCGACACTTCCGGCTCGCGAGACGACAACTCCGAAACGACCTCGAGCGGGTCGATAGCGCCCTGGTTGCTCATCGGTGGCGGAAGCGCGGCCGCCATTGGGGGCGGCGTGCTCATCGGCGTCGCGATGGGCAAATTCGCCGAGGCCGACCGCTTGTGTCCCGACCTCAAACCAGGATCCACGGATCACGCTTGTCCACAAGGACAACCCAACCTCACTCAAGCGAACGCGGTCACGAATGAGGGGCAGATTTTCAATGGTGCTGGGATCGCCACCCTGAGCGTCGGGGTCTTGGCCATCGGCGGCGGGATCTGGTGGTACCTCACTGAACCAGGGGCCGACACGACCGAGGACGGCGTGGTCTCGAGTTACCAGCTCACACCGCTCGTCACGCCGACTTTCGGCGGCTTCGGCGTCTACGGTCGTTTCTGAGCCCTCCGACAAGCTTCCAAAGGCACTGTGCCGAGGACCCTGTGCCGAGGACCCTGCGCGGGCTGGCTCAGCTCTTCGAGGAGCCTAGGCGCGACAGCTCGTCGTAAAGGTAGACCACGCTGACGACAGCCTTGCGAAAATCGCTCAGCAGGAGCGACTCGTTCTCGGAGTGGGCGTTACAGATCGGGTCTTCCAGACCGACGAGTAAAGCGGGTACGCCACCGAGCACTTTGGCAAAAGGCTCGACGAAAGGGATTGAACCGCCGCACCCAATGTAGACGCTGTCGCGACCAAATCCGCTTGCGAGGGCGCGCTCCGCCGCCTCGAAAGCCTCGCCGCTTGGATCGGTGATCCACCAATCGGCTTTCGCCTTGACCTCTACCTTCACCTGCACGCCCCACGGCGCGCGCTCATGCAGCGTCTTGCACAACGCCTCGGCGGTCTCCGCAGCGTCCATATCGGGTACGGTACGAATGCCGATGCGAGCGCGGGCGGAAGGTACGATCTGGTTCGACGCCCCCTTCATCGGTGCCGCCTCGAGGGCCGAGATGGCGATCGCCGGGCGGTGCCATATTTTTTCATAGGGGCTACGAATGTCCTGCTCGCCCGCCATCTGGACCCCATCGAGGAAACCCGCGTCTTGGCGAAATTCCGCTTCGTCGTAAGGCAAGCCCTCAAGGCGTTCCCTCACGGTGTCATCGAGAGGCCGAACCTTGTCGTACAGTCCATCGATCGCGATGCGCCCCTCGGCGTCGACCAGGCTGCCGAGCATGGTGCACAGCGCGAGCGGTGCATCGGGGACGGGGCCACCCCAGATCCCCGAGTGCAGCGGATGATCGATCGCGGCGACCTCGACGTCGACGATCACGATGCCCCGAAGCGCGTAGGTGATCGACGGCAAACCCGCGGCCAGATTGGCGGTGTCGGTCAGCACGATCACCTCGGCGTCGAGTCGACTGCGATATCGCTCGAGGAAAGCGCCCAGATTCTCCGAGCCGATTTCCTCTTCGCCGTCGATGATGACCTTGATGTTAACCGGGAGACCACCTTGCTTGATGTAGGCCTCGAGGGCCGCGAAGTGAATCGCTGCGCCGGCCTTGTCGTCGACAACACCGCGTCCGTACAGCCGTCCATCGCGTTCCGTTGGCTCGAAAGCCGGAGACTTCCAGTGGCTAGGCCTTCCGGGGGGCTGCACGTCGTGATGAGCGTAGAGCAGCAAAGTGGGCGCACCCTCGGCGTGAAGCCAGTCGGCGTACACATACGGGTGAACACCCTCGATCTCCAAAATCTCCGCGTTCTCCAACCCGATCTCGGTCATCCACGCGCGCACGAACTCGGCGCTCTCCTTCAATGCGGGATTCGGGGGCGGATCGGCTGATACGCCGGGGATCCGCGACAACTGCTTGAGCTTCTCGATGGTCTCGTCCAGATGCGCTTCGATGTGCCCCAGCACGCCATCTATGGCAGGAGTGTTGGTCGTTACGGTCATGATATTCTCCAATTCCCTCCGCGAGGGAACGTCTACTCGTTCGTGAACGGAGCGTCACCCACATTCTGCGGGGATGTGGGTGACGGGCGGGCTCCTTCGGCGCCACGAACAGGGCCTAAACCGCCGCCCAGCGCACTTCCAAATCGGCGTTGCGGCGCCTTCCGATCTGGCGGACATAAGCTCCACCATGTCGAGCCCACCGTCTCCAGAATCCTTGAACCATGTCGCCGCACGCGCGCTGACGAGCGTCCAGAACGGAATGAAGCTCGGACTCGGCACGGGTCGAGCCGCTGAGGCCTTCATTCGTGCCCTCGCGACACGGGTCAACGAGGGTCTGCAGGTGGTCGCTGTGACGACTTCGATTCGGTCTCAAACCTTGGCCGAAGAGCTGTCCATTCCGCTCAGCACCATCGCCGACACGCCGGCTCTGGACGTCGCCTTCGATGGTGCCGACGAGGTCACACCCCAACTCGACTTGACCAAAGGCCTCGGCGGCGCCCTGTTGCGCGAACGCGTCATCGCGCACGCGGCCGACCGCTTCATCGTATTGGTCACTCCCGAAAAACTCGTCGATCAACTCGGCTCACGCACTCCGATTCCGATCGAAGTGGTGCCATTCGCCGAAGCGCCCGTAGCACGAGCATTGCAGAGCCTGGGAGGCGAACCGGTGACCCGCACCGCCGGAGACAAAGCCTACCTCACCGACAACGGCAACTTGATCGTCGACACCGGATTCCCACCGATCGCTGATCCCGCCACGCTCGACGCGGCCGTGCGGGCCATCCCGGGCGTGGTGGATACCGGCTTGTTTCTCGGGATGGCCAGTGAAGTCATCGTCGGCGAAGCCGATGGCGCCCGCGTTCTGAGCTGAGTGGTGTCGGCGCCGCTGTCCTCGACGCCGCCGATGATCGGTGCGATGAGTGAGAGGCCATGTCGATCGCGGATCGCAAAGCAGACCACATCGATCTTTGCGCCACCGGACCGGTCGGGTTCCGTGAAAAACGGACCTTGCTCGACAACGTGGAATTTTTTCACCAGGCCTTGCCCGAGCTCGACGCCGACGCGATCGACACCAGCACGGAGTTGCTCGGCAAGACGCTTCGGGCGCCCATCCTGATCGCGGCGATGACCGGCGGCACCGAGCGGGCCGCATCGATCAATCAACAACTCGCGGCGATCGCCGAGGAGCGCGGATACGGATTCGGGCTCGGCAGCCAGCGGCCCATGTTGGAGAACCCCGACGACCCTAGCTATCAGGTCCGCGACGTCGCGCCCGACTGCCTCCTGTTGGGCAACATCGCCGCTGTTCAAGCGCGAGAGATCGGCGTCGAGGTGGTGGAGACTCTCGCCGCAGCGGTCGGAGCCGACGCCATGTGCCTGCACCTCAACCCCGCCATGGAGCTGATTCAACCAGGCGGCGACCGCGATTTCACGGGCATTGTCGAGATACTCACCTCGTGCGCCGAAAAGCTCCCCATTCCCGTCGTCGCCAAGGAAACAGGTTGTGGAATCAGCCCGACCGCCGCCCAGCGCCTCGCGGCGTGTGGGATCTGTCACGTCGATGTTTCGGGCGCCGGCGGTACCTCGTGGGTAGCCGTAGAGACCGAGCGAGCCCAAGATGACGCCCGAGCACTGGGCGAAGCCTTGCGGGAGTGGGGGGTACCCACGGCTGCATGCATCGCCTACGCGCGACGGGCACAGCCAGCCTTCGACAGCATCATCGCAACCGGTGGCATCAAGACGGGTTTGGATATCGCCCGATCCATTGCGCTCGGCGCAAGCGCGGCCGGTCTCGCCCGCCCGGTGTTGCAGGCACTGCACAGAGACGGCCCGGAAGGAGTCATCTCGCTGCTCGACGCGGTGGAGCGAGAGCTCCGGGCCGTCATGCTCCTCGTTGGTGCGGCCAATATCGCCGAACTGGCCACCACCCCCTACCTGCCCCGCGGCGAACTGCGTGACTGGCTTGGCGTCCCCAACCCGCCGGACACGGCAGACTAAGCGCCCGCTTCGGGCAGGCACTTGAGCAACACGCGGTTGCGACCACCATTCTTCGCCTCGTAGAGGGCTTCGTCAGCCTCCCGCACGAGTGCAATATCCTCCGTGATGCCATCGTGCAGAGCGGCCACCCCGAGGCTCACCGTGACGCGCAATCGCTGGTCCTCGAACACGAAAGTGCCCCCTTCGATGCCCGCGCGAATTCGCTCGCCCACGATGCCCGCATCGCTCAGCTCGATGCCCCGACAAATAATGGCAAACTCCTCGCCGCCATAGCGCGCAAGGATGTCCTCGGTCCGGAGCATCTGTTGCACCATTTGCGCCACGTCGACCAACACCTGATCGCCAACCACATGGCCATAAGTGTCATTGACCCGTTTGAAGTGGTCCAGATCGAAGATGAGCAAGCTCAGGGGAGAGTCGTGGCGCTTGGCGTAAGCGACCTCGGCGCTCAAGGAATCGAGAAAGTACTTCTTGTTGAACACCTTCGTCAGCGGATCACGCAGCGCCGCATCGTACATCTTGCGCTGAAAGCTCTCGTCGAGACGATCGTGGTAGGTAAACTTCAGGATGGTGGTCTCGCCGAGCCTGATCTTGTCCCCATCCCGCAGTTCGTGGCCGACGATGGTGTCTCCGTTGACGACGGTACCGTTCGCACTGCCGAGATCTTCGATATAGACACTGCTACCAGAGAGCGAGATGGTCGCGTGCTCGCGCGAGATGCTGTCATCGTTCAGACGAATGGCCGAAGTGTGGGAGCGGCCGATCACCGTCGGGCCCTGTTCGAGCTTGTACATTCGGCCGACGTCACGGCCAGCGAGCACGATGAGATATGCACGGTCACGTTGTGTCCGGTCGCGCAGCTCGCGTTGCATCTTGTCGATCGGCGCGATGCGCGTACTCTCAAGGTCATCCACTCGCTTGTTTGTCATGGTTTTCTGGCTTCGTTCACTCGAGTCGGGACGCCGGCCTCAGGCCGCCCTCCCAAGTGGTACGCTCATTTGCTCGACGTGGATCTCCCCCTTGGTCATGTCGATGAATGTCGCGTGAGCCAAACGCTCGTTGAGCGTCGGAGCCTCGCCCACGGATCCCAAATTGATGACGCGCACTCCGCCTTGCGGCTGGGACGTCGCAGCCTCTCGTGCCAACATCCGGTCGAAAGGAACGTGCGAACCTCCACAGAGGATGATGTCTACCGGCGCGTCCCCGATGAGTGCCGCCATCGCCTCGTCCGTCATGTCGTGAGTCAGGGGTTCGAGCGGATCTTGAGGAGAGCCGTGGGTGAGCATGAGCTGCCCCCCCGCACCGGTGGGCAAACATACCGACGAGGGAAGCGATGCGAGCTTCTTGAGGATCGGTGAGCCGAGTTCTTCACGCACCTCGATCAGTCGTTCGAGTCGAGAACGCTCAAAGTCGTCGCGAGGTCGAAGAGCGTCCGTCTCCACGGTCGCGAGGGCACGATCTCCGGAGCCCTGAACACACACCGCCCTGAGCTGAGACAACCTGCGCCACACCTCGAGCGGCTCAGGGCCCGGGAAACACAAGTCGCCCGCCACCAGAATTCGCCCATATCCGGTGCGTTCCGCCATAGCGAGCACCGCCGCTAGCGCATCCGCGTGCCCGTGGATGTCCGACAAACATAGTATACGCACGTGTTCATCATAGCAGGCCTCCCGGAGCCTGACGCAAGAACGTACGCCCGGTTGTCCCCTCAGGCATGCTAGATTCGCGGGGCGATGCCCTCCGCGGATGCCGTGTTTGAATTCGCCTCGCGCATCGACGCCGACGGCGCCCGACAACACCGTCGGTACTTTGGTGCCCATTTCTCGGCGACTCCCGAAGCCATCGACCGCGCGACCCTGCTGGCAACGGCTTATCCTGCACTCGGCGCCCTGCTGCAGGGCGATCCCGACACCTTGCCGATGGGTCGTCGACCCACAGCGGCTACCCTCGAGGCCACGCGGCAAGAGTGGCTCGCACATAGCGATCTGGACACCTTCCGCCGTGCCCTGCGGCGGTTCACAAGCACCGAGAAAATGCGGGTGGCTTACGAAGCCATCCTCCCCTCGTCACTCGGCGGCGCCGATCCGATGGCGTGCGCTCGGCGGATCAGCGACCTCGCACAGTTCGTGATCGATGCGGCGCTGTCCGAAGCGCAACAAGCCATCTTCACGCGCCTCGGCAAGCCCCGTCATTCCGACGGCCGACCTGGCCGGTTGACCATCCTGGGTATGGGCAAACTCGGAGGTCACGAGCTGAACGTCGGCTCGGATGTCGACCTCGTCTGCTTCTACGACAGCGACGAATGCATCGCCGTCAACGACGATGGCCGTGAAAACAGCGCACACACCATCTGGACCAAGGTCGTCCAGCGACTCACAGCGAACCTCGACGAGGTCACCGAAGACGGAATTGTGTGGCGCGTCGATCTGCGCCTACGTCCCGAGGGCCGGAGCGGACCGCTGGTCAACTCTTTGGCTGCGGCTGAGCGTTACTATGAGAGCTTCGGACGACTCTGGGAGCGGGGCGCCATGCTGAGAGCCTGCCCCGTCGCCGGTGACCTCAAGCTCGGCCGAGCGTTCGTCGAAATGCTTGAGCCATTTGTGTGGCGACGGCGGGTCGATCCTTCGATTGCGACGAACATGTACAGCCTCGTACACCGTGCGCGGGCCGAGCTGTCCCCAGATGCGCAGCTTGACCTGAAGCTGGGACCTGGAGGAATACGAGAAGCCGAGTTCTTCGTGCAGACCCTGCAACTCATCTGGGGAGGACGGGATGTCCAACTGCGTACGCGACCGACCCTGCGCGCGCTCGCTCGTTTGCTCGCTGCGGGGCTGGTGACCGAACGTGAGGCCCACGACGTGGAACGAGCTTATGTTGCGCTTCGCCGCGCCGAGCACGCTGTGCAGTTCACGACGGGACGGCAAACGCATCAAGTGCCACAGGCGGGGGCCGAACGAGAGCATCTCGCACGAGTCCTCGGATTTGAGAACGCCGCCACATTCATGGTGGCTCTAAAGGGGCACACCAAGCGGGTGGCCACGCTGTTTGCCTCCTTGCTACCTGCGGGCAAAGTGCCCACCAGCCGCTGGGAGCCCGCTCTGGAAGCCCTCGACCGAGGCGACAAAGTCACCTTCGCTGCCGCGATGGATGATGCTTGGACCGCCAGAGGGACCGACGCGGAGCGCGAACGCTTTCACCGAGAGTTGTTCGCGTTGTCCCGCTCGCCTACTTCTCCCTTGGGACCGCGAAGTCGCGAGCGCCACCGCCCGCTCGTCGGCTCGCTTCTCGACGCCATCGTCGACGCCGCAGATCCTACGCAGGCGGCGACCCATTTGCGCAGCCTCTTCGCGCGCGTGAGACATCCCGCGATGTACCGCAAGATCCTGCTCGACGATCCGAGCGCGCTGCGCCGCCTTATCACGGTCCTCGGCGGCTCGGCGTTCGTGGCCGAAGCCATCGAGACCCGGCCCGATTTGATCGACCTCGTGCTGCTCTCTAGACAACCCATCAGCCCCGAGGAAGCCGAGCTCGAAGTCCGGCGAGCCACAGGCACCAAGCTTGATGATGGCGACGATCCCCTCGAAGCTCACGCAGGCGCATTGCGGCGTGCAAAACTGCGCATCACCACAGCCGTCGCCCTCGCCGACCTCGCAGAGGAAATCGACACGACGCAGGCAACGACCATCTTGTCTCGACTCGCCGACGCCACCCTCGACAACGCCCTTCGCTTCGTGCTGGGTACAGCCGAGGGCGAACAACCCAAGGGCCTGAGCATCCTGGCGATGGGCAAGCTCGGCGGCCATGAAATTGGCTACGGCTCCGATCTCGATGTGATCTTCTTGTTCGACCCCGCGAGCGGACCCGATGACGCGGTTGCGCATTATTCGAAGTGCGCCCGACGGATCATCAGCCTCATCGGCACCCCGCATCACGAAGGCCGAGGTTATGAACTCGACACGCGGCTAAGGCCGTCCGGAAGCCACGGCCTTCTCGTCGCATCGCTGGACGCCTTCGCCCGATACCATCAGAGCGGCCCGCGCTCCGACCCTGAAGCGAGTTCGAGCGGCGGGCATGCGGCCACCTGGGAGCGACTCGCACTGTTGCGCGCGCGCTTTGTTGCCGGTGATCCCGAGGTAGGGAGACGAGCCATGGAGGTCGCCCATCGTGCCGCCTACGAAGGTGCCTCAGATCTTGGCACCCTCGCCGCGGACATTCATCGCCTCAGGCAGCGCATGGAACAAGAACTCGCGCGAGAGAGACCCGGTCGCTATGACATCAAGCTTGGCCGCGGCGGCTTGGTCGACATCGAATTCAGCGTACAACTTCTGCAGCTACGGCACGGCGCAAACCCTATGGTCCGCAGCAGCGATACCCGCCGTGCAATCGCCGCCCTCACGGACGTTGGAGCGTTGACCCACGAGCAGGCCGCCGCATTGCGCGAAGGCTACATCTTCTTGCGACGACTCGAGCAGCGCATTCGCGTGGTCCACGCCGACGACGCTCATCTGCTCGAAGAAAACGCCGCAGGGCTATCGAGTCTGGCCCGACGACTCGGGATCCACGCCGCCGGCCAAAAGACCGCAGCACAAATCCTACTCGAGCGATACATCACGATGCGCGACCGGGTACGTCGATGTTACGAGGATATTGTGCAGAACGTGGCAACGTCTTGACCGCTCGGCGCAGCTGCGGCAAGGCCCACACATGAACGCGAGCGCGGCCGGCAGCGGCGAAAAGAAGAGTCGAGCGAAGAGCACCGTGGCGCAAGTCGCATCGCTCGACTCCCTGCTCGGTGCCCATCCCTCCGCCCTGCGAGATATCTACCGTGAGGGCGTTCCCGCCGACCCCTCGACGATGGCCCGGCAGCTTGATGGTCGCGTTATCGCGTTGGAGTCGATGGCCGGAATGCACATGCTCGGACGACCGCTCATGAGCCTCGCCGCTCGCATCATGCCTTGGCGGGGCAAGGTATTCGAGAGCGGAGGTACGGCCGGAATCAATCGACTGGTATCCGGCAAGAGCTTTCGCTTTCATTGCGAAGGAGCCCCATCCATGCTCGACGGCCTGCCGACGCTGCGGCTCGCTTACGATGGTCTCAACAACCCCCTGTTTGTGGAGCGGATCGTCGACGAAATAAGGATGGTGGGCCCGAAGGTGGGTATCGGTCCGGTGTTCCTCGACGCCACAGCAACTCCCAGGCTGCTGCTGTGGTGGGGACTCGAGTGTCCTTGAGCGAAAAAACGACCATATCCTGCTCACGTCTGTAAGCCTGCGCAGTGGTGCTGCGTTCTCCCCCACACAAGGAGAACCTCGACCATGCGCCTCAGCCCTCAACTTACCCTCGTCAGCCTGACTCTACTCGCCACCGCGGCGGGTTGCGGAAGCCACATGCCCGTACACTCTGCCAGCACGCCGAGCACATCGGGCGGGCCGCCCGCAGCCGTGCGACACGAGGCCGCCCCATACTCGGACGACGCCGCAGCGCCTCAGACCGCCAGCCAACCCGCGAGCCGCTCGGGAGGCGTCGCCGCCAGAGAGTCGGCAGCAGACCGCGCAGCGCCACGACCTTCGAGGAAGAAGAGCCGAGGGGCCAGTGGTGGCGCGAAGTCGACCATGGTTCGTCGCCGACCGATGCCGCCGCCCCCAGCAGCTCAGATCATCGCGGCTGAGGTCGAGTCACCCGGCACAGAGCAGTACACGGACTACGGGGTCAACGGCTTCGTCACGACCGAGAAGGACCGTCTGAGCACATTCGCGGTCGACGTCGACACAGCCAGCTATTCGATCGCTCGCAGCAAGCTCACCAGCGGCAGCCTTCCACCGTTTCAGTCCGTGCGAGCCGAGGAGTTCATCAACTACTTTAACTATGACTACGGCGGTCCCGCCGGAGCGCCATTCGGTGTACACCTCGCGGCCGCACCCTCACCCTTCCGCGCGGGGCATCACATCTTGCGGGTTGGTGTGCAAGCCAAACGCATCGATCGCCACGCACGAAAGCCGGTTCACCTCGTGTACCTGGTCGACACGAGCGGCTCGATGCACTCACGCAACAAGCTCGGCCTGGTCAAGCGGAGCCTCAAGCTGCTGACCTCCCAACTCAACCCGAGCGACACCGTCGCGCTCTGCACCTACGCGGGCAGCACACGGATCGTGCTTCGCCCGACCGGCGCGGCAAACCAAGACAAGATTCATCGGGCCATCGACAATCTTTCCGCAGGAGGAGGTACCGCGATGTCGAGTGGTATCGACCTCGCCTATGACCTGGCGAGCCAAACGCTGATCGATGGACACGTCAATCGCGTCATCGTGCTCTCCGACGGGGATGCAAATATCGGTCGTACCAGCCACCAAGCCATCCTCAGGCGAATCGCTGATCACCGCTCCAAGGGGATCACCTTGTCTACGGTAGGTTTTGGCCGCGGCAACTACAAGGACACGATGATGGAGCAACTCGCCAACAAGGGAAACGGCAACTACAGCTACATCGATACGCCGGCGGAGTCCCGTCGGGTGTTTGGGGAACAGCTCGGCGGGCTGTTGCAGGTCGTGGCCCGCGACGCCAAGATCCAGGTCGAATTCGATCCGACCATGGTTCGTAAATACCGGCTCATCGGTTACGAGAACCGCGACGTGGCGGACCGCGACTTCCGCAACGATCACGTCGACGCTGGCGAAATCGGTGCCGGCCACAACGTGACCGCGGTCTACGAACTCGCATTCAATGACGGAAGCCGCCTCGATCGTTCACCGGTGACCGTGCGCATTCGTTACAAGCAGCCCACGGGCTCCGAAACAGCCAGTGAACTAGCCTTCCGCATGCGGCCGAACATGATCGCTTCGCGCTTCAGCGCCGCTCCGCGCTCTCTCCGACTTGCCACCGCCGTGGCAGGCTTCGCAGAGGTCCTTCGCCAAAGCCCCCACGCCAAACAGTGGTCGCTCGCGACCATGGCTCGAATCGCCCGGCAAGCGAGCTGGGGCAAGCCCGAACAGAACGAGCTCCTGCGACTCATTGGCAAGGCTCAGCGGCTCCGGCCCGAACCAAAACCCCAAGCTGCGCTCATCGCCCGCTAGTTCGTCAGCTGCGTACCGCGAGCCGGGTTCCTCCAAAGGGGCCCGGCTCGTTATTTGTGGAGAGCGCCGAAGTCCGGTCGATCACTCCACGACGTGCGCCTCGAAGGCCGCGCGGACGTCTGGGGGCATGTCGCAAGACTGCATCGCCTCGAGGTCGGAGAACACCACCGTGTGCCGCATGCGCGAGGCGAGCACGCCATCCGCTTTGCGTTTGAGCTCGTACACGAACACCGCGCTGCGTCGACCGAGTTTCGCCACGCTCGTCTCAATGCGAATGACGTCGCCGTAACGAAGCGGAGCGAGAAAGTCGGTCTCGAGCTTGACGGCCGGCAAGCCGAGTCGGCGCTCGGTGATGAGGCGCACGTATCCCCCATCCAGCTGAGAGAAAAAGTCTTCCATGGCCTCGTGCGCGTAGGTCGCGAAACGAGCAAAGAAGACGATGCCCGCGGCGTCGACCTCCTCGAACTTCACGGCCCGTTCTAAGATGACCATGACAAGTCCGCCTGGAGTTGTTGTTTGAGCGCGCCTTCGATACCGATCCGCTGCGAATAGGCGGCATGGTCGACGATGAAGCTCGCCGCGCCATGGCCATCCCGCAAGGCAGCAGCCCCTTCTTTTGACAGCTTGACCTTCAGGTAGTGAACCGCCGTCGTCCGGCCCGGCTCGACACCCTCGCGTTTCCCCGATGCTGCAAAACGTTCACCGTCCACCTCGATCGCGACGAACTCCTCGAGGCCCTCGAGCTTCTCGAGCATTTCCTCGCGCTCTTCTTTTTGGCTGATTTCGATGAACAAGCAGAAGCTCAGCTCGTCGTCGGCCGGCACGAGTTCGTTGTAGGTGCGAAGCTCGTGGTCGATCGCTGATTCTTTCGTGATCCGCTCTGTTCGCAACATTTCCTGGACTTGCATGAGCACGGTTTCCCGATTCTCGAACACCGCCGTCATCACGGGACCCACAGCGAGCCGGCGCTGCTTCTTTTCGGCTATGAGCCGGCCACGAAAATGGGGTCGGATTTGTTCGTATTCGGCTAAGCCGAGAACCTCACTACGCTGTACACACTTCATCGTCATTCCTCCAAACCGTAGGCTCGCGCGAGAGCCTGCACCGGATGCATGGCCTCCCGACCGGTCTCTTGTCGAATGCGGAGCACAGACAGGCTGCAATCGGTGACGACGAGATCATCCTCTTGTGCCTGCACTTCGTCGCTCAACTTCTTCGCGTAACGCCGGCCCGTCTCGAAGTGGGCGGCTTTCATCCCCCAGGTGCCGTCCACGGCCGAACATTCTTGAATGATCCGTACCTCGGTATCGGGCACCATCTTGCCAAGCACCCGCGCGGCCGGGAAGCCTATCTTCTGAGCGCGCAAGTGGCAGGCCGCGTGGTACGCCACCTTGCCCAGGGACTCGACAAAGTCCGTTGGAAGAGCCTTGGCCCGCCGGCGTTGCTCGACAAACTCCATGAGATCCATCGTCGCCTCGGCAACCGCCGCGCATGCTGCAGTCTCGACGTAGTCAGGCCACTCTTTCTTCATGGTGTAGGCGCAAGTCGCAGATGGAACGAGCACCTTCATCCCTCGTTCGACGAGAGGATAAAGGCTCGCCACGCCTCGCTCGATCTTCTCCCGTGCGCGGGACACATCGCCGCCGTCTAGATTGGGCATGCCGCAGCAACCGTCGCTGACCAGCGAGATGCGGTAACCCGCATGCTCGAGAACCGCGACGGCGGACCGCACGACCTCCGGCGTATTGTAGTTGCCATAACATGTTGCAAATAGAGCCACTTCCCCCGCATCCCCGGCACCCACTGGGGACTGGTGCGTCTTCCACCAGTTGGCGGCCGTCTGGGTCGCTAGCGGAGGAAGCTCGAACGCTGCCGAAATGCCGGTCAGTTTTTCCTGCACCTTGCGTAAGAGACGGTTGGCTTGAATCAATTGACCGGCCGGCGCCATCCGCCCGGAACCAAGTTGGCCGATCAGCTCCGGCTCACCAAGTACGCGGTCGACCAAGGCGACGCCGTGCCGCTTTGCGTGGTTTGCCTTCTCGCGCAACATCAAACGAGGAAAGTTCAGCAACTCCGAGGCATCCTCGTCCTTCGTGTAGGGGCACTTGATGTAACAGATTTTGCACTGCCAGCACTCCTCGCTGACCACGCGAAAGTCCTCGTCGGTGAGCGCCTCGGCTCCGTAGGCCGTGTTGGCGTCGACATCTCTGTCGATGCGAGCAAACAACTCCGGGAAAGAGCCGCAATAGCCAACACACATCCGACACTCGTGACAGATCTGAAACGTTCGGCGCAGCTCCGATTCGAGGTCGCGCGGGTCGTAATAACGCTCGTCACTCGGCCGTTCGGCGGGGGCCGTGCTGGGCCGTCTTGCTAGGTGTCTCTTCATCGGTTTTTCGCTCACGGGAAGCTCGACGGGCAAATCGACACAACCGGGCCACGCGACACGTCATGCAGCGTGGCCCGTTGTGACTCGACTATCCTCGTGGAATAGCGCGCGACTCATCTCGGAGACTAGTCGTCGAGCGTCTTGAGCGCCTGAGCGAACTTGCCCGCGTGCGACTTCTCCGCCTTGGCCAAAGTCTCGAACCACTCGGCGATGTCCTCAAAGCCCTCTTCGCGCGCCTCCTTGGCCATGCTCGGGTACATCGTCTCGTACTCGTGGGTCTCGCCTGCGACGGCCGCCGCGAGATTCACGTCGGTGGCTCCAATCGGCTTACCGGTGGCCGGGTCGCCTACCTTCTTCAGGTAGTCCAGATGTCCGTGCGCGTGGCCGGTCTCGCCGTCCGCCGTGTCCTTGAACAATCCTGACACCTCGGGATAACCCTCGATGTCGGCCACCTTCGCAAAGTAAAGGTAGCGGCGGTTCGCCTGCGACTCACCGGCAAAGGCATCCTTCAGGTTTTTATGGGTCTTGGTTCCGTCTAGATTCGACATGCTGATGTTCTTTCTTATTTTGACCGCAAGGGGTCATGAGGACTGACAAGGCTGTATCGAGACGTCATCGCCTCGCTACGTTCGACACGGGGCGCAAACCCCGCGATAGATTTTCTCGATGCTCCGTAGAGCGAAGCCCTCGGGCAGGGCTGCCGCTTCGGGACTCTCGCTGTAGGGCAAGTCGACCATCTTGCCGCACTGGTCGCAAACCACGTGGTGGTGCGGATCCATCTTGGGATCGAAGCGGGTCGGCCCCTGAGAGAGTGCGAGCGCCGTACAGGCGTGAACCTGCTCGAGGGCCGCGAGCGTGTTGTACACGGTCGCAAAGCTCATCGCCGCTTCGTTTGGACGCAAGCGCTCGTACAATTCTTGGGCTGTGGGATGACTCGGATCGTCTGCCAGCTCAGTAACGATGGCCACGCGCTGCGCCGTGATCTTGAAGCCGGCATCACGCAGTTGCCCGAGCATTCTCTCTGCGGTTCGGATCGCCATGAGACGACAACCTAATTAGAATCATTCTAATTGGCAAGCCCCGTCCCGATCCTATTTTTGCACGTGTTGCACGGGCCCGGTCCGGCCCCCTGAGACCGAAAACCGAAGCACTTGCAAAGTCGTACGACGTCTGTCATATTGCGCCGCCCCGGTCATTCGGCCGGATAACGGAATGCAAGGCATGGAAAACACTGAAAACCGTGACAACGACGAAAACGGCCAATACACCGAGAGAGCTGAAAACAGCGAAGTCGGCGAGGCGGTAGCCTGTCGTCCGCTAGAAGTCGTCGTTGGTGACCGCGGTATCGAGCGTGCCATCAAGCACCTCAAGCGCAAGATGGCCTCCGAGGGCATTCTACGCGAGCTGAAACGACGACGGCATCACATGAAGCCGTCGATCAAGAAGTGCAAGAAGCAGGCGGAAGCCGCACGACGTCGTCGCAAGCGCGTTCGCACGGAGATGTGAGACCAACTGCGCAGTGCGCTCACCACTCGGTCGTGGGCGATAGGTCACAAATGCGCCGCACAATGAGCCCACCTGCACGGGGGCTCATTCGCATTTTGTACCCGGCGAATTCAGCGCGGAACTCAGCATGTCGCTAGGCCGCGCCGTCTTCGTCACGACATCGTTCCCCCGTCGACCGGGCGATGCCGCCGGGCACTTCGTCCTTGGTCACGCGCAACAAATGCTCGCCCACGGCTGGCAGGTTGAAGTCATCGTGGGCGGTGACGCGCCGGCGCACAGCTCACATGACGGCATCATCGTCCATTGGGCTGGAGGCGGGGAGCTATTCGGATGGCCGGGCGTGGCCGCGCGCGTGCGAGAAGCTCCGCTGCGAGCAATAGGCGTACTGCCTTTCGCGCATCGCGTACGTCAGATCCTCGAAGACCGCGGCCCTTTCGACCGAGCGGTTGCCCACTTCATCGTGCCGAGCGCATGGCCGCTTCTCTCCACGATGGCATGCCCCGTCGAGGTCGTCGCACACGGCGGAGACGTGCGACTCTTGCTCGCCCTGCCCTCTTGGGTGCGCAGGAGAATCATCGCTCCGATCTTGAGCCGAGACGCGCGGCTCTACTTCGTTTCGTCCGAATTGCGACGCTCCTTGTGCGCCAGCTTGCCGGCCCCCCTCGCAGCGCGGCTCCAGCGGCAAAGCGCCGTTCGACTTCCGGCCGTTTGCCTTCCTGACGCCGAAGCGAGGCGCAGCGCGGCCGCCCCCTGGCTCAAAGATAAAAGCACCCCCTATGCGGTGCTCGCCGGACGCATGGTCGAAAGCAAGCGTTTCGCCTTGGGTTTGCGCGCGGCAGCCAGCACCGAATTGGAGACGCTGGTGATCGGCGACGGTCCCGAGCGCGCACACCTCGAGCGCGTTGCCAGCCAACTTCAATCCAACATTCGCTTCCTAGGCCGCTTGAACCGAGTGGAGACCTTGGGCCTCATCGAGCGAGCCGCGGTACTTCTTCACCCTTCGGCCACAGAAGCCGCACCGACCGTCGTCCTTGAGGCACGCGCGCTTGGCGTCCCTGTCGTCGCATGCAAAGCCGGTGATCTTGCGCTGTGGGCGACGACAGACGATGGCCTCCACCTCGTCTCTCCCGATCCCCTCGCCATGGCTCGCGGGGTCCGTCGAACGATCCCCAGCTGACATGAACAAACTGAAACCGGCTGCCCGGATCCCTCCAAAGCAGCCGGCCGATGTTTGAGCGACTCTCAGTGACCGCGACGCTGATAGGCGGGCGTGTCCCAATCCACTTCGTCGTGTTGGGCGTTACCCCTCTCGATCCGCTCGACGGGCTGACTGCGGGGCGGCGGCTGACTGTATCCAGCGCTGTTTTGCAGTCTTTGACTCCGTGCTGTTGGAGGGCCTCCAAACTGACGACGACTGGCCAGCGCAGGCGGCTCGCTCAAGCGATCCTGCCGGCGCGCCGGCAACGGCTGTTGACCCCGCACATGGTGAGGTCGCTGCGAAGCGGGGGGAGGGCTGCTCCCGGCGGACATGTGGTCCGTCCGGCTCAAGGAACTACGACGAGCAAGCTCAGAAGCGGCCTGAGGCATCGCCACCTCAGCCGGGGCTTCCACGACCTCGATGAGTTCCGTCTCAAACCCAGTCGCGATGACCGTGACCTTGATGGTGTCGCCGGCATTCTCATCAACGCTGGCACCGAAGATGATGTTCGCGTCCTCATGAGCCTGTTCCTGAATGAGCGTCGCCGCTTCACTGACCTCGCGCATGCGCATGTCCGCTCCACCGACCACGTTGATGAGTACGCCGGTGGCGCCATCCACAGTGATGTCGTCGAGCAGAGGCGACGCAATCGCGAGTTCAGCCGCCAAACGGGCTCGACCGTCGCCCTTGGCGCAGCCCGTACCCATAAGTGCCCGTCCCATGTTGGACATGACCGTTCGCACGTCAGCAAAGTCGACGTTCACC
>JAPYTK010000014.1:0-6604 GCA_029941785.1 Polyangiaceae bacterium
GTGCCGAACATGCCCATGATGAAGTGGCTGTCGCAAAAGTACGGGTAGGCGCCGGCGTTCGGCACGCTGAACTGCACTTGTTGACCCATCACGGTGGGGGGGATGGGGCTGTTGTTGTCTTGCGTCGCCGTGTCGCCCACGACGGTACCTGGCTTGGTTGGGTGCAAGCCGAAATTGAGCGTCATCTCGATAACGCTACCCGCGCTGACGAGAACGCACGCGGGGGTGTACGAGAAACCCGCCGACGAAATCGCCACGGTGGCCTGACCCGTCTTGATCGCTGCGCTGCTCTTCGTGCAGCCGTTGATGACGTCCGCGCCGCCGCCCATGCCACCCGTTCCACTCGGTCCGCTGGTGGCTCCTGTGCCACCCATGCCACCTGTACCGCTAGGTCCGCTCATGGCGCCCATGCCACCGGTGCCATTGGGTCCGGTGTCGCCGCCCATGCCGCCCGGGCCCCCGCCGTTGCCCGTGTTGCCGGTGCCTCCCTGGCCACCGTCGCCGCCGCGGAGTACTTCTTCGGTGACGCAATTCTTGTGCTTGTCGCTACAGAAGAGTCCTTGGCTCGAGCAGTTCTCGTAGCCGAGTCGATTGCCTTCGTCGGTAGCAAGGCAATACTCGAGCCGATTCTGAACGCAGCGCACGGTGCCTAGCCGGTCGGCGCTGCAGTCGTTGGTCGTGCACCCTGGCGCGCTGAGGGCGGTGGCCAAGCTCAAAGAGGCGAGGCCCATGACGATGGCTTGGGTGGGACGGGCTCGAAACACCGAGGACATGATGAGCGAGCTTATCACGGGGCGAGGTTGATGGCCCTTTTTCGCTCAGCTCGGGGCTTTTCCTCAGGAAGTTGCCAATCTGCGTCTACGCCAAGCGAATTTGCATGACACGGCGCCGTTCCACGGGGCTCATGCTTTCTGAACCCCCCCCTGCGCTTTGTTAGAGGCTGCCGACTCTTCATTCGTTTCTGCGTGTCGACGTCCGACCGCGTTTTAGACTTGCCCGTTTTCGTACGCTGGCGGTGTTCAGGAAGATGCGCGCTTGAGCGCCTGACAGCAACCGATGGCGTCGTCGGACCCTGCCGCCCTCGGTAAGAGCGCACAAGGGCGACATTGCTAGATATACGTGCTTGTCCAACCAACCCGGGGTACACTCGGGACAGCGTGGTTGGTGGCGAAACGAAAGGGTGGCTCCAGGCCCTGCACAACCGTGATTTCGAGTTGGCGGACGTCGACTTGGAAGTGATCGGCGATCGGTTCACGAGCCTCGCCCAGGAGGCCGAATCGACGTTGCCTGGCGTCGCGCACGATGGAGAGAACTTCGCGGTGTACGTTGCCGAACGCCTGCCTCAGGATCTCGATGTGCTGGTGGCGCTTGAGAAGATGCACATTGGCGATCTGTACTTGGCGTGGGCCTGCGCGCGCGGCGATCGCTTTGGCCTGCACGAATTCTCAAAGCACTTCAACGGGGTGGTGTCGGGTGCTTTGATGCGTCTCGCGAACCAAGGGGTCGATGTCGACGACGCGAAACAGCGAGTCCTCGAGCGTCTGTTGCTCACGACCGAGGACCGCAACGCTGCGATTCTCAACTACGGGGGCCAGGGCCGCCTGCAAAACTTCATTCGGACGTGCGTGGTCCGCGAATCGCTCAAGCTATTGAGGGGCCGCAAGCGAGAACCCTCAGCCGCGACAGACAGCGGCGAGAAACTTCTCTCGCTCGTCGAAGAGAGCCACGACATCGAGTTTGTGGCGCTCAAGAAGCGTTACCGCGAAGATCTGCGGCAGGCCCTGCGTGACGCACTCGAGGGTTTGCCGGTCGAGGAGCGGACCATGCTGCGGTATCATTACGTTTCCGGGCTCTCCACGCGACAAATCGCGACGATCGTAGGAGCCTCTTTCAAGACCGTGGCGCGGCGCCTCACGCGCATTCGAGCCACGCTGTTCGAGCGAACACGCAGCTTGTTGATGGCCAAGGCCAACCTGCGCAAGACCGAGTTTCACAGCATCGTGCGCTTGGTCGAGAGCCAGCTCGATTTGAGTCTCGAACGCCTTCTCGCACCCGAATAGACAACGAGGTCTTGTCTCCGAGGCGCTGATTTCGGTGCGCATCGGCGGCCTCGAGGCCCGTTTTATGTTTTTTTTTCGCCGAGGGTGACACAGCTGGGGTTGAGCCGACTCCCCTAGCCGACAACCCACCAGGCCTGGCCGAAGTCAGTCCCGAGCCGCATCGAGTTGCTCGCTGCAAGGAGAAAACGACATGAATACAAGCCCTCGTCGCAATCGTTGGAGTCGAATGTTCAAGAAAGCCGCCCCGTTGTGCGTGATGGCGGCGGCGTTGGGCGTGACCGCCTGCGGCGCGGAGGGAGGGGTGGATCCCGACGCGTCGATCACCGCCGGCGATGAGCCGGGCAGCCCCGACGATATCGATGGCACCAGCGGAGCCGGTGGCTCAGCTGTTGCGACCGGAGGAAACGGCGACGACGGTACCGGCGTTCCCCAGAACCCCAACGCGCAGCTCGGAGAGGTCGTGGCGACCTACTTTGCCGAGTGGAGTGTTTACGGTCGCGACTTTCACGTCGCCGACATCGCGGCGGACAAACTGACTCACGTGCTCTATGGCTTCATTCCGATCTGCGGTCCCAACGACGCGCTCAAGGCGGCCAACCCCTCAGGGTACCTCATCTTGCAGCGGCAGTGTGCCGACAAACCAGACTACAGCGTGACGATCCACGACAAGTACGCCGCGCTCGAGAAAAGCTACCCCGGCGACGAGTGGGACGACCCGATCCGCGGCAATTTCGGGCAGCTGATGAAAATGAAGGCTGCGCACCCCGATGTGAAGGTACTTCCGTCGGTCGGCGGCTGGACCTTGTCCGACCCGTTCTTCTCGATGGCGGGCAACGATGCGAATCGCAAAGTATTCGTCGACTCGGTGATCTCCTTCCTCAAGAAGTATGAGCTCTTCGATGGCGTTGACATCGATTGGGAGTTTCCCGGCGGTGGCGGCGCGACCGTCGGTCTCGGCTCCAGCGATGACCGTCAAGCCTACGTCGTGCTCATGAAGGATATTCGCGAGGCGCTCGACGGTCTCAGCAAGGAAACCGGACGGAGCTACGAGCTTACATCGGCGATCGGCGCTGCGCCCAAGATGGTCGACGCGGTCGACTACGAGTCGGCTGCTCCTTACATGGATTACATTTTTGCGATGACCTACGATTACTACGGCGCATGGAGCGGCGACCTGGGTCATCTCACGGCGCTTCACGAGTCGGCCAACAATGACCTTAATGCCGGCTACAACGTTGCCGCCTCGATCGAAAACCTCATCGAAGCCGGGGTGCCCGCATCGAAGCTCGTCCTCGGCGTCGCCATGTACGGTCGCGGCTGGAAGGGCGTGGCCGAAGTGAGCGGCAATTCTCCGTTCACCGGCAAGGGCGGCGGCCCGATCAAGGGAAGCTGGGAGGCGGGTGTCATCGACTACAAGGACATCGTTTCGCAGTACGCCGGTGGCACGAATGAGGGATTGGCCGGGTTCACCTACTCCTACGATGAGCAGGCCGAGGCTCCGTATCTCTACAATGCGAGCACCGGGGAACTGATCAGCTACGACAACCCCCGGTCGGTGAAAGCGAAGCGTGCCTACGGGGCCAAGATGGGCTTGGCGGGCGTCTTCTCCTGGGAGATCGACGGCGACAACGGCGCCATCCTCGACGCGATGAATGGCATCTGAGCCTCTCTGACCAGACTCTCTACCAGTGCGAACTTTCTCTTAACTTCCTTATTCTGCGCGCGCACCGGCTTTGTAGCTGGTGCGCGTTTTTCATTTTGTGTGGCGGCCGTCGGGCGAGGACGAGTCGCTGGGTGGCGCTCAGGGCTGGGTGGCGCTCGGCGTGGGCGCGGGGCGCGCAGGCCGGCACGGATGGTCGGGCGGTGGCGGCTCGATGGTAGGTTGACCGCTGCGCCATACCACCGGGACTGACTGCCATACCTGTTGCAGCAAGGCGCATCGATCCTGGGTAAAGACGCTCAGATCCCACGTCAGGTGGCTTGCGAGATCAGTCGCCGCGTGTAGTTTCGTCGAGCCCTTGCCATTGTCGTCGAGCAGCAGGTGCACGACCTGTCCGTGAAGTTCGCCGCCGCGCAAGCGCCGTCCATCGTGGGCGTCGTACAGACTGACGACGCCATTGGCGTGTCCAGCGATGACGGTGCCGCCCGGTCCAGACACCAGCGACACCACGCGGCTCGCGGCCGCGCGGTCGAATGGTCTTCGTATGCCCTCTCTGTCGCGAACCTCGATGCTGCCATTGTCGTAACCGAGGACCAGCGACAACCCGGAACCACCGCCGTGGGCGATCAGGGTCACTGCCGATGTGCCTGCGTCGGCCACCGTGCTGGTGAGCAGCTTGGCTTGGGAGTCGAACTGCTGGACGTTGGATTTTGTGGCGACGACGATCCGGCCGGCCGCCCACGCGATGGCCGTGACCTCGGCTCCTTGCAAGAGGACGCGATCCGCGTCGGGCCGGGCGACATCGGTGATGAGTACAACGCGTTTCGCCTCGCGCATGAGGCACCCCTTGGGGGTGGCGATGAGCTCGCGGGCGAGGGGAGCGGAGCGCGACCGCGATGGGCCCGGTGTCGAGAGCTTCCAACTCAACAGTTCCTTGGAGAAGCTCAGCCCGCAGATGAGATCCCCTTTTCGCGAGGCGCTGCCGTGCGCGAGCCTCTGCGCCATCTGAACGTAGGGCCCGGTGAGGTCTTGGCGTTGTGGCGGCGTTGTGCCCAGAGACTGTAGTCCGCGGTGCGACAGAAGACGGGCGGGCTGTGGGAGCGCCAGGGGAGCTCGCCAGAACGGGCGCCCGGACTCGACCAGCCAGGTGCGAACCGTGTGATCGTCGCTTCCCGTTGCGGCGATGGTGCCCAGCGGGTTGATGGTGACGGTGTTGACCTCGTTGGCGTGGGTCGCGATGATTCTACCCTTGGAGAGCTTCCCCTGCGCGGCTTCGGCGAGAGACCATAGCCGTCCATGTCGGTCGGAGCTGGCGCTGAGGACCCCGTCGCCCTGGGGCCGGAAGGCCGTGCTGTACACGCGCCCAGGATCTTGGCCGATGCGTTGACCTTCGCCGCTCGCGACGTCCCAAACGCGAATCTCACCATCCCAACCCGAGCTGACGAGCTTTTTACCGGTCCGATCGAACTGCACGTCCACGGTGGGGCGAGTGTGTCCTCGCATCACTTGCAAGGAATGGCCGGTCTCGACGTTCCAGAGCCGCACGCTCTTGTCCCAGGAAGCGCTGGCCAAGGATTTGCCGTCGGGGCTGAAGGCCAGGGAGTCCACCACGCCCGTGTGGCCTGTTAGTCGTCGGCTTACTTTTTGGGTCGCGACCTCCCACAAGGCGATGGTCGTGTCACGGCTTCCGGAGGCAACCATGGTGCCATCGGGGCTATAGGCCACCGAGCTCACTTCTCCTGCGTGGCCGTGGAGGCTCGCGATGGAGACCCCCGTTTCGGCGTCCCAGATCCGCACGCTCCCGTCGTTGCTGCCGGAGACAATTCGCTTGCCTTTCGGCCCGAAGCTCAAGGAGTTGATGTTCTGTTGATGGCCGCGCAAGACGCGGAGCTGTTCGCCCGTGCTTTGGCGCCAGAGCCTCACCATGGTGTCCGTGCCGCCGGTCGCGATGACCTGGCCGTCCGGGGCCACCGCCATCCCATAGATGGGGCCCTCGTGGCCTTCGGGTGTCGCGGGTGGCGAGCGGTCGAGGCGCCAGAGGGCGACGGTTCCGTCATGGCTCGAGGTCATCATCCGTTTGCCCGCACGATCGAAAACCAAATCGACGATGCGTCGTTTGTGTGCCGCTAGTTTCGACACCGTCTCGCCGGTGCTCACCCTCCAAGTGGTCGCCCAGCCAAGGGAGTCGCCCGCGACCAGGGTGGTGCCATCGGGATTGAACTTGGCGACCAACACCTCGCGTCCAGGGATGTGGAGCACGCGCAATTTCTTGGGGGAGCGAGGATCGGTGATGTCCCAAAGGCGGACCGTTCCGTCTTTCCCCGCCGTGGCGAGCCGCGTGCCGTCTGGGTTGAACGCGACGCTGTAGACCCAGCTCGTGTGGTCTCGGAGCGTGGCGACGCGCTTGCTCGTGGCGAACTCGTAGATGGCGGCTGTCCCGTCGCGGCTGGCGCTGGCGACCCACTTCTCGTCCGGGCTGATCTCCATACCAAATACCGTGTTCGTATGGCCCGTGAAGCGGCGTACCTCTTTCCCTGATTGGGCGTCCCAGAGGCGCGCCGTACCGTCGTCGGCGCTGCCGAGGAGGAGGCGGTCGTCCTTGGTGAAGCGCAGCTGCTTGATGCCTCCCGATTTGGTCTTGATCGCACGGGACATCTTACGCTGACTGACGTTCCAGATGCGCACCTCTCCCGCCCAATCGGCTGTCGCCAACCGTTTGCCGTCGTGAGAAAAGATCGCGCCGTTGACTTGGTTGCTGTGCCCGCGCAAGATGCTCGTCGCTTTGGTCACGCTGTCGATGAGATAAACGGCGCGATCGAGCGAGACGGCGGCGATCAGTCGCTCATCGGGCGCGAGCGCCATGCCGTAGAGCTGACTACCGATG
>JAPYTK010000014.1:6614-21563 GCA_029941785.1 Polyangiaceae bacterium
CTACCGATGTTGAGTCGCCACGTGAGCGGATTTTGATCCAACCTCCACCAGAGGCCACGTACGGCCGTTGTGGCGAGGTCGTCTCGCTCTGCGGCCATCCGTAATTTCGCGCGGGCCTCGAGAAGATATCGTCGTTCGAAGGCGGAGCTTGCGCCCTCGAACACGGCCTCCGTGCGGCGGTCGAAGGCGTTTTGTCGCTGTGCTTCGGCGTGGTCCCGTTGCCGGTCCGCTTCGAGCTTTTGCATCCAGGACAGCCCTGCGGCGGCGGCAAAGACCAGGAGCAGGCCGGTGGTGAACACTCGTTTCCGTCGTCGGAATCGGAGCTCGCGATTTTCGGACGCCATGGCGAAGTGACGCACGAGTGCGGACGGCTCATTCGTGCTCTTCGACAAGCGGCGGGTCGCCTCGTCGAGCGCATCGCCTTGCCAGAGCTCCGCCTCCCTCTGTCCCCGCTTGTCCCACAGAGCGGCGGCTTGCTCGATTTCGGCGAGGAAGAGGAGATCGTCGCGCGACTCCGAAATCCATCGGGCCAGCGTCGGCCAGCTGATGACGAGCGACTCGTGGGCGAGTTCGAGCCGGGCGTCGCCACCGGAGTCGCCCTGCGACTGTTGCACGGTGACGAGGCGCGCGGTCGTCAAGCGGTTAAGCACGCCGAGCGCTTCGGGCGGCAGCCCGTTCAGAATTTGATATTCGGACACCACCCTACGCGTGCGATCGGGCGTGACCAAGCGCAGCATGAGCCCTCTCGCGAGGTTGAGTTCGCTGCTGCTCAGCCCCTTGAGCACGGCCTCCGCATGGCCCACGAGGGCCCCGGCAAGGCCACCCATTTCAGTGTACGCGGACCGCAAGATGAGGCGCTTTTCCCGATCCCGCTCGTCCCAAAGCCGTCGGGCTGCGAACTGCAGTAGCGGTAGCGGCGCGGTGTGACCGAGGGCTTTGATCATGTCCGTGGGAAGCGTCGGATCGTCGAAGTCGTGGGACAGGGCACGCAGCGGCTCGACGATCAGCTTCTCGAGCATGTCGCCGTCGGGTGGAGTTAGCACGACCACCTGCCGCAGGGCCTCGCGGACGGCGGGGCCAGAACGCCCGGCGCGCCCCAGAAAGTCGTCCCGCATGACGAGAATCACCCGCACGGGATCGGCCACTTCGTCCGCGGCCGATGCGATGGCTTCCATATAGGGGTGCTCGATGTCGGGGTTGTGGTCGAGGGTGAAGATCTCTTCGAGTTGATCCACGAAGAACAAGATCTTTGCACCACGCTCGGCCGCGATCTGTCGCAACATCATGCCGAGCTTCTGGGGCGATTCTCTCAGTTCGGCGATGACGTTTTCGAGTTCGTTCTGATCGACCTCAACGGTGGTTTCGAGCTCGTCTGGAGGCGCGGGGTTCCCGACGACGATGTGGTCCGACAGGGTGACCAGAGCGCTGCCGGTGTCGTGCGATCGGGCGCGAAGGACTTTCTTGGCCAAGCGGCCGATGGGGTCATCGCCGGGACGAACCCTCAAGATGAGCCAGCGACCCTGTTCACGCAGTCGCGGCACGATACCCGCTTGCACGAGCGAACTCTTGCCGGCGCCCGATGCGCCGACGATGGTGATCATCGGTTCATGACGCAGCCGTTCGACGCAGGCGTCGATTTCCACATCTCGTCCGAAGAACATCGCCGCGTGGCGCTCTGCGAAGGGGAGCAAGCCACGAAAGGGGCTCTCGTCCTCACTCGTGCGGCGCTGCCCCGAAAACACGACGTCGCGCAGCGCCTCGGCGACCTGGGCCGCGGTTGGGCGAAGCTCGGTGTCCTTGTCGAGGCAGCGCACGATGAGCGTCGAGATACTCTCCGGGACGGACACGCTTGTGGCGCAGGGGACGGGCTCCGGCCCGGTGACCGCGTGGAACAAGCGAAAGACGTTGCGCTCGTCGTAGGGGAGTCTTCCGTAGCATAACTCGTGCAGCAGCAGACCGATGGCCCACACGTCGGAGGCCGCACAACTGCCCGCACCCAACCATTGTTCGGGGGACATATACGCCGGTGTCCCGCGCGCTGTTTCCCCATCGGTGAGATACATCGACAGTTCCTCGTCGAGGTCGTCGATGTTGCTCGTCGGGGCGACGTGCGCCAAGCCGAAGTCGACGACACGGACTCGGCCGTCGTGGGGTAGCAGAACGTTGGCCGGTTTGAGGTCGCGGTGCTGAACGCCATTTCGGTGTGCTTCCGTGACGGCTTCGGCGACGGCCATACAGATACGCAAGGCCTGCGCGATGCCGATCTCTTGCTCGGTCATTCGCTCCTGCAAGTCTTGCCCTTCCAAGTACTCGAGCGCGACGTATGGAAATCCGTTGATCTCTCCGACGGCGTAAATGGTCACGATATGGGGGTGATTGAATTTGGCGGTCGTCCGCGCTTCCATCGCGAATCGTTGTCGCGTCTCCTCGGTGATCGTGTCGAGGTCGCGCACGATCTTGAGGGCGACCTTGCGTCCGAGATCGGTGTCGCGCGCAAGGTACACGGCGCCCATTCCGCCTTTGCCGAGAAGTCGGATGATTCGAAAGTGATCGACGACCGCGCCAGCCTCGAGCAGCTGCTCCTCTTCGTGAGCCCGCGCCTGTCCTGGTTCGTGAACCGTCTCCTTGTTGAAGCGTTCGGCGACCGTCTCGTCGGCTTCCGGTCGCAGGCCTTCGAATCCCGCTGGCAGGCGAGCCTCCTGGGTCATGTCATGTCCGTGCGTCTCTTTTTCGGCATCAGGACTGAGAAGCCGTGCGAGCTCGACCAGCGCATCGTAACAATTCTCACAATCGTGAATGTGCTCGCGGAGGACGGTTTCACGGGCGGCCGGCAGCTGCCCCTCCACAAGGAGGACGAACTCGTTGTGATCGGGGCAAGTCATTGGCGGCGGGCAGGGGCGGGGAGACAGACTGGGCAACCCTACAGCAGACCTCTGCGAGCCGCACCAGCATCGTGGCCCAAGCGATGGCTCAGCTCGTGTCCATGCGGCGACCCGTACTCGTCTGGATATGGCTGTTCCGTGGCGTGCTGGCGAGGGCGTGGGCAACGTGTTAAAAGCGTTTAATTATCGCCGCTTGCGCATAATTACGACGTGGCCCGCGGGCGGCCGCGCACCACAGCACGTCGTTTGGCGCTGCAAGCGGCGGATCTCTCTTTCGTGTTCGAGCGGGGAGCGATACCCTCCGGCCCATGAGCATTCCCAGTACCTCCGCGAGTGTATTCAAGCGACGCCGCGATCGGCTTCACGGCCACTTGAAGAGTCCCGCACTGCTCGCCGCAGGCGAGGCCCGAAGTCGTAACTTTCGAGCCAACGTCTATCCCTTCCGGGCTTCGAGTCACTTCCTGTATTTTCTTGGCGCTTCGATACCGGGAGCCGCTCTGCTGTTTGTCGACGGTCGCAGCATCTTGTTCACGCATGCTCCCGATCCTGTCGACGCGTTGTGGCATGGACCTCGCCCATCGCTGGAGTCGGTGTGCGCCGCTCATGAGCTGGACGAGGTACGCCCGCTGGAGGAAATCGGCGATGCCGTGTCTGCGTTGGTGGGTCCGGTGGCGACCTTGCCGACCCAGGATACGGCGAGCGCAAAGTGGCTCGGCTCGCTCCTCGGTCGCGAGGTCGACTCGTGCAGCGGCGATTCGTTGACGGGCGTCGATGCGGCGCTCGCCGACGGGATCATCGACCTGCGCTCGCGGCATGACGAGGCGGCCATCGAGCAGCTGAAGCACGCGGCGAGGGTGTCTGCCGAAGCGCACATTGCCGGGATGCGCGCGACGCGCCCGGGCGGGGACGAGTACGGCGTGATGGCGGCGATGGTTGGCGTGCTTCGTTCCGCCGGACTCGAAGATGCTTATGGTCCGATCGTGACCGTGCATGGCGAGGTGCTCCACGCTCACGAGCACACCAACCCGACCGCCTCCGGTGACCTGTTGCTGGCTGATGTGGGTGGCGAGACGTCCGAAGGGTGGGCGGCGGACATCACGCGGGTGTGGCCTGTCAGCGGGACATTCTCGTCGAGTCAACGAGCGATCTATGACGTCGTCCTCGAAGCGGAGCTCGCCTGCATCGAGATGGCTCAGCCGGGGGTTCGTTATCGCGCCGTGCACGAGTGCGCCAAGCGCACGATCGTGGCGGGCCTGCGTGAGCTCGGAATCTTCAAGGGAGAGGTTGACGGTCTGATCGAGCGAGGAGCCGCGGCACTTTTCTTTCCGCATGGCGTGGGCCATTTGTTGGGCCTCGACGTGCACGACATGGAGGACCTGGGTGATCGCGCAGGGTATGCATCCGGTCGCGAGCGCGACGCTCGTTTTGGTGACGCCTACTTGCGACTGGATCGTGACCTCGAGCCGGGGATGGCAGTGACGATCGAGCCGGGGTTTTACCAGGTTCCCGGGATCCTCGATGACGCGCAATACACCGCATCGATCGGTGCCGACTTGGATCGTGGTGTGCTCGCGAAATACGCTGACGTGCGGGGGATCCGAATCGAGGACGACGTGCTCATCACCGAGACGGGCAATGAGGTGCTGACCAGCGGGGTGCCGAAGAAGGCCGACGAGATCGAAGCGGTGATGCGCAGCTAGCGATCGAGCGTCGCCGTCGGAGATTTGCAGCAGCGGAAGCCGACCTCGTATCCCCAGTCGCCTTCCAGGTGGAAGGTCGTGATCGGCCGGCATCGATTGCGCACCGGCCCCCACCATCCGCCCTTGAGACCCGAGCGCCGGGGGGAGGTCTGCTTGGGCCGCATCACCCACTCGTTGACGTTGCCGTTCAAGTCGTAGATCCCGTGCTCCGAAACGCAGCGCTTCATCGAGCCAGCCGGTTTGCGCTGGTCGAGGCGCTCGTATTCGCCGCGGCAGACGGGGTTGTTCATGCATCGCTCCCAGCGCTTGTAGTTGTGCGTGCGCGCGATGTATTTACGGTCGAAGTTGCATGCAGACTTATCCCTCATGTGGCCGTAAACATGAGGTTTCATCGACTCGCCTTCACACGCGAAGTTAAACTCGTCGATCGTGCAGAGCCGCTTGCCGCGCGCCGCGCACATCTTCCGGGCTTCGGGCCAGCTGGTGAGCGTGCGGGGCATCGCGCCGACCTCGTTGGGCCATTCGTAACGGTCCATACAAAACTTCATGGCTCGGCGCGTTTTGCTTAGGCAACGGCTCGGGCCATAGTGCTGACACTGTTTACGGGCCTCCCCACCGCGGGTTTGGGGTCGTTTGACGCACGGCTGGGAGACGGCCGGACAGTAGCGGCCGGCGACCAGGGACATGTCATTGGGACAAGCCGGGTCGCGCGGAGGGCGCGGAGCTTGCGCGGCGGTTGCTGTGACGACAGCGGTAGCTGTTGAGCGGATGACGGGATGACCGGAGTCGGCGGTTAGCGGCAGGGAAGGGGGCGGCGGTGGATCGGCTTGACAGGAAAACAAGCTCACGGCCAGGCACGCGAGCAATCTCACGGCGCGTCTCCGTACAGTGACTCGATTTGCTCCCGGTAGGTATCGACGATGACCCGACGTCTGATCTTCATCGTGGGGGTGAGCATCCCGTTGTCGATCGTGAAATCCTGTTCAATGAGTGCGATGCGCTTGATGTACTCGAAGTTGCGGAAGCGGGTGCTCCGTTCGCCGATATCGGCGAGGATATGCGCGACGACGCGTTGGCTCGAGAGCATCTCCGCGGTGCCACCGAAGTGAAGCTTCCGTTGTTCGGCCCATGCGCTCAGTGCGTCGACGTCAGGGACGACGAGCGCCACGTTGTGGTCTTGCCCAACGCCATAGATCAACAGATTGTTGATGTACGGTGACAGCTTGAGCGTCTCCTCGAGCGGGGCCGGCGTGACGTACTTTCCGTTCTGAAGCTTGTATTGTTCTTTGATGCGACCCGTAATGTAGAGAAACCCCTCCGAGTCGAGATAACCCAGATCGCCTGTGCGCAGCCCGCCGTCGTCGGTCATGACCGCCGCCGTTTCGTCTGCACGACCGTGGTAGCCCCGCATGAGTCCCGGGCCGTACACAATGACCTCGCCGGCGCGCTCTTGTTCTCGACCTGTGTGGTCGATGTGGACCCGCACGCCGTCGATGGTCTTGCCGGCGCTACCCAATCGGTGGCCGTGGGGGCCGTTTGACGTCACGACCGGGCTGGTCTCAGTGAGACCGTAGCCCTCGTAGACCGTGATCCCGACGGAGTCGATGAGCTCGGCGACCTCGGGCTCGAGGGCAGCCCCTCCGCTGAAGGCGTAATGCAGGCGCCCTCCGAGCGCGCCTCGGATCCGCGAAAAAACGAGTCGATCGATGCCGGCCAATTGTGCCGCTTCGTTCAGGGCCAACATGCCTTGGCGTCTTTTGCGCGCGAGACGTACGCCGCGGTCGAACATCTTCCTGACGAAGGGCGGGCGCCGCTGCATGTTCCGTCCGATGCGATGATACAAGCGATTGAAAATGCGAGGTACGCTCACCAGGACGGTCGGTTGAACTTCGGCCAAATGATGGAGGAGTTTATCGACGTCGTCGCACAAGGCGATCGAGGAACCGAGAGCGACCAAGGTGTGCAGTTCGCAGGTGTGCCCGAAGGAGTGCGCCCACGGGAGGAAGGACAAGCTGCGATCGTGGTGAGTGAGGGGCAGCAGTTCGTGCAGGGCCGCGATGTTCGAGCAAATGTTATCGTGACTCAGCTCGACGCCTTTCGGTTCGCCGGTTGTGCCTGAGGTATAAATGAAGGATGCCAAGTCGGCCCGGTCGACAGCGATGGTCTCGGCCGGAGTTGCGCGACCTCGCGTCAGCAGGGCTTCGAAGGAGGCGTCGTCGCTCGGTGGCCGATCCACGACCACGAGTTGCGGTTCGGGGCCTGAGGACCACCCGCTCCCAAGTCGCTCTGCGGTGCTGGTTCGGGCGCAGACCACGTGCTTGACGCCCGCGTCCCGACAGACGAATCGCCACGTGTCAGGGTGTTCGTTTTCGTACATTGGGACGATCACCGCGCCGAGGCCGTAACAGGCATAGGTCGTGACGGCCCACCACACGCTATTCGTCGAGATGAGCCCCACGCGGTCGCCATGCCCGACTCCGGCGGCTGCCAAGCCCCCGCGGCATGCGTCGACGAGTTCGCCCACCTCGGCGTAACTGTACCAACGCCAGCCGTTGGGGCGCGGTACCCCGAAGAGCGGTTGGGCGGCGTGGTGTTTGACCGAGCGGGCAAACATGCTCGCCAAATTGTCGAAGGCGCGATCGCTCATGATCGAATCAGCGCAGCCCGACGCCCATCGGAAAGTCTGCAAATTTATCGAGCTGCCGGCTCAGCGTGTGAGGCTCATTCGTTGGCAATTCGCACGCTCCGCGCTCGCAAACATAGGCGGTGGCCTTGTCGTTTCGCGGCGGTTTGCCTTTCGCCCATGGCACGTGCTCGTGTAGCTGCTTAGCCCCGCCTTCGAAACTCACCACCAAGACGTGATTGGGTACGAAGCGCCGCTGTAGCACCGCTTCGAGCGCTCGGTAGTCGGCGCTCGAGGTGTCGCTTCCCTCTGGCAGGACGAGCAAGACCTCTTTGGCGGTGTCGGTGTAGTAATCGAGACCGACGAGCATGTCTTCGAGGGCCCAGGGTGAGCGGGTGAGGATGGTCGAGAAGGCGGAGAGCGTCTTCTCGGCGCGCTTTCGCCAACGGTCGTCGGTGGTCAGGCTCGAGAGCTTAAGATGGTTCATCAAGGCGATTGAACTTGCCGCCGGCACCGCTCCGTCCCGCTGCTGCATCTCCCGCGCGAGCAATTTCTCTGCGTCATGAGCGGTGCGGAAATAGCCGCCAGCTGTTCCCCGCGTATGCAGCTTCTCGAGCTGCTCCATGGCCCGTATGGCGTGGCCCAGCCACTCGGGCTCGTGAGTCGCCTCGAACAGCTCGAGTAGACCGCTGGCAAAGAAGGCGTGATCTTCAGCGAAGGCGACGGTCGTCGTGCGGCCGCCCATGTAGCTGTGCTTGAGTCGGCCGCCGTCGTAGAGCTTGTCCAAAATGAAGCGTGCCGCCGCCTTGGCGTTGTCCCGGTAACGTCGGTCGCCCATGACGCGCGCTCCTCGGGCCATGGCTGCCAGCATGAGACCATTCCAACTGACCTGAATTTTATCGTCGCGGATCGGGGCAGGTCGTTTGTTTCGCTCTGTCAGGAGGAGTGGCCGGGCCGCGGCGATTTCAGCTTCGAGCTCCGCGACGGAGATCTTGAGTTGCTTCGCGACATCCGCCTTGTCCCGCGGCGTGTGCAGAATGCTGCGGCCTTCGAAATTGCCGCCGGGCTTCACCGCGTAGTACTTGCCCACCGTGGCGGCTCGCGCTGGTCCCAAGGTCCGCTCGAGCTCTGATGGCGTCCACGTGAAGTAGTAGCCTTCTTCACGATGCCCTTTGGGGCCGATGCTATCGGCGTCGGTTGCGGAGTAGTAACCGCCCTCCGGCGAGGTCATGTCCCGAACGACGTAGTCGAGGATCTCGCGGGCGACCCGTAGGAGCTCGGTGTCACCGGAGGCCTGGTAACCCTCGATGTACGCGATCGCGAGCAGGGCGTTGTCGTAGAGCATCTTCTCGAAGTGGGGGACGAGCCATCGCGCATCCGTGGAGTAGCGATGGAAGCCCCCGGCGACGTGGTCGTACATGCCGCCAGCGGCCATCTTGCTCAAGCTCGTGAGGGCCATGGTGGTCGCGTTGTCATCCTTCGCTCGCCGCCCATAACGAAGCAGGGTGCGAACGGGAAAGCTGGACGGAAACTTGGGTTTCCCGCGGCTGCCTCCGTACTCGGGATCGAAGCGACGGCCAGCCATCTCCACGGCCATCTGCAGGCTCACCGCGCCTGGGAGGCCGCTCGAAGCGATGGGCTTGAGATCCTCTTGCACGCGCGCCGCGAGCCGGGTCGAGTCGCTGGCGATCCCCGCGGGGTCCCCCTTGAAGCTGTCGTACTGTTCCTTGAGGAGGGTGATGAAGCCCTTGCGGGTTCCGCGATCGCCGTCTCGGGCGGGGAAGTAGGTGCCGCCGTAGAAGGGTTTTCCTTCGGGCGTGAGCCAGACGCTCATCGGCCATCCGCCTCGCCGCGTGAGGATCTGCACCGCGCGCATGTAGATCGCGTCGACGTCGGGCCGTTCCTCGCGGTCGACCTTGATCATGACGTAATGATCGTTGAGATACTTCGCGATGGCCTCGTCCTCGAAGCTCTCTTCTTCCATGACGTGGCACCAGTGGCAGGTCGAGTAGCCCACGCTGAGAAAGACAGGCCGGCCAAGCTTGCGCGCCACTTCGAAAGCCTCGTCACCCCAAGGAAACCAATTGACGGGGTTGTGAGCGTGCTGCGCCAGATACGGGCTCGTCTCGAGGATGAGGCGGTTGGTGAACTTGGGTGAGCCATCCCCTCGCAGGTGCTTGGTGCGCGGCTCGTACTTCTCACCCTTGGCCGCGAGAGCCCTCTTGAGCCGGGACTTGAGAGCCTCGTCCCCGTAAAGCAGTGTCGGGGTGTCGAGCGCGGGGTTCGCACTGGCCGTTTTTTGGGGTGTCGCCGAAGGGGTGGGGGTGCAGTTGGTCGCCATGAGTACCACGAGAATCGGTAGGAGGGCTCTCATGGCGCGCATCATGGCACAGGCTTTCCCGCTTTGTGCGAGTAGGCCCCTCATTTTGGCGAATTCGTCTTTCGGAATTTGCGTCCGCGCGTTACAGGAAGGACGAGCCATGACGCGATTTGCTGTGACCACCTTCGGGTGTCAGATGAACGAGCACGATTCCGATCGGCTCACGACCGTGCTCGCGCGAGCGAATGGGGAAGCGGTGCAGGACCCCGCGGACGCGGACGTCATCGTGCTCAATACGTGCAGCGTGAGGGAGAAGGCCGAACACAAGCTCCGCAGCGAAGTGGGCCGGCTGAGTCTCCTCAAGAGACAACGACCCGATCTCACGGTCGTCGTTGCGGGGTGCATGGCCCAGCAAGAGGGAGACAAGATCCTCAAGTCAATGCCGGCGGTCGATATCGTGATCGGGCCCGACAACATTGTGGAGCTTCCGGAGCTGATCGCTCAGGTTCGCCTCGGTGGCCCCCCAGTTGTCAGGACCGTCTTCGATGTGGATGCGCCGCAGTTTCTTACCGCGCCGGTGGTCGCCGATGGTCGGGCCACGGCTTACATCACGACCATGAAGGGCTGCAACGAGCGGTGCTCATTTTGCGTCGTCCCCTACACTCGAGGCCCCGAACGCTATCGGCCGAGCGACCAGATCGTCGATGAAATTGTGCGCCGCGTGGAGACGGGCGTCCGCGAGGTGACACTGCTCGGACAGACCGTAAATAGCTACCGAGACCCACTTGGCTTGCTCTCCCCAGCGCCGAATGCTTCTCCCGACGATCCGGACGAAAGCGAGTTCGCCGCTTTGATTCGCGCGATTGCCGCTCGCGTTCCTGACCTGCTTCGTATTCGTTACGTCAGCCCTCATCCGCGTCATCTCACCCCTTCGCTCATGCTCGCTCATCGCGAGCTTTCCGTCATGCCGCGGCACGTTCATCTTCCTGTTCAGTCCGGCAGCAACCGGATGCTCAAGCGGATGATTCGACGTCACACGCGGGAAGAGTACATCGATCGCGTCGCACGATTGAGGCAGAGCGTCCCAGGTATCACGGTGTCGACGGACATCATCGTGGGGTTTTGCGGGGAAACCGACGAGGACTTCGAGCAAACCTTGTCCCTGGTAGAGGAAGTTGGGCACACGGGGCTGTTCGGTTTCAAGTATTCCGTGCGACCGAACACGCCGGCCCGAAAGATGGATGACGATGTGCCCGAGTCGGTCAAGTCCGAGCGTTTGCAGCGTCTCTTCGCGTTGAGCGAGCGCTTGCTCGGCCAGCACTTGCGTGGGCTGGTGGGCTCACGACAGAAGGTGCTCGTGGAGGGGCCGAGCAAGACGAATCCCAACAACGCGACGGGCCGTAGCGAGCACAATGAGATCGTTCACATCGAGCGCGCCGAGCACGTAGAGATGGTGGGCTCGATCGTCGAGGTCGAGATCGTCGAGCCGTTCAAACATTCTTTGCTCGGTCGCCTGACGCAGGAAGCAGAAGCGCGGCTCCCGAGACGGTCGGTCGAACCGTCGCGACGCAAACTTCCCCTGTTGGGACCAAAATCATGAACGGTGTCCTTCCGTTTGGGGCTCAGGTTCCGAAGTTGGGACAAGGCGTCTTCCTCGCGCCCGGCGCTTACGTCGTGGGTGACGTGCACCTTGGGGCAGGGAGCAGTGTTTGGTTTGGCGCCGTGGTCCGAGGTGACGTGGGGTGGATTCGGATCGGAGAGCGTACCAACGTGCAGGACGGCTCGGTCGTTCACGTGACGGGTGGCAAGGCCAACACGACCATTGGCTCTGAGGTGACGATTGGACATCGCGCGGTTCTTCACGGCTGCGTCGTCGAGGACGGTTGTCTCATCGGCATGGGCAGCATCGTGATGGATGATGCGGTGATCGGCGAAGACTCGGTGGTGGGTGCCGGCGCGCTGGTGCCGCCCGGCATGATCGTCCCGCCGGGTTCTGTGCTTGTCGGCGCCCCGGCGAAGGTCATCCGGACGGCGAGTCGGGAGGAACGTCGTATGGGCCGCGAGGGTGCCGCCCGGTATATGAAGCTCGCGAAGCAATACCAGGACGGGCATTGATGACACTCACGGTGAACGGTTCCCCCCTCGAGGTTGACGACGCCATGACGATACGTGGTCTCGTCGAACGCTTGGAGTTGACGGGGGGACCGGTCGCGGTGGAGCGAAATGGGCAGGTCGTCCCCCGAGCGAAACACGCCGAGACCCAACTGTGCGATCAGGATCAGATAGAGATCGTGCATTTCGTCGGCGGCGGTTGACCGAAAGCTGCTCTTCGGGCTTGGCCCGGGAATACGGCAGCTTGCGGGCCCCGTTGTGCTCGTAGGACTTCCCTGAAGCCGTAGGAGCAACAACGATGAACGAGCGAACTGGCCATTTTTTACTTGCCCGGAGTAACATGGTGCTGATGGGCCGCAAGTTACAGATGGCGATAGCGGTGGCGGCAGGCGCCATGATTGGCGTCGTCGGGACCGGTGCGGTCTTGCCACACTTGCCAGCGGCCCCCCTGCTCGAGGGCCTGACAGTAGGCGGAACGGCTTTGCCGGCAGATCAGCCGCTCGCGGCCTGGCTCAGGGAGCGCGATCGGGCCTACGGCGAGACGACCATTGACGTCGTGTACGACGACGAGCAAGTGGCAGTACCCCGGCGTGAATTGGGTTTTCATATCGACGTCCGGGACACCACGCTGCGCGCCTACGGGAAGGGCCATCGGGGTTCCTGGTCCAAACGCTTGGCGCAGACCGCGAAAGCGCGTCGCGGAGCGCTCGATGTGCCCTTGTCTTATCGTTTCGACGATCGGGCCGCGCGAGATCATTTGAAAGGCTACGTGCCGGACGTTGCGCGCTCCCCCGTGAACGCCAGATTGGACTTGGCCAACCGAAAGAAAATCGCCGACACGCCAGGACGGGCTCTCGATCTCAACGGCACGCTTGCGGGCGTGAGACGCCAAGGTTTCGGTGTGGCTCAGCAGCCCGATCGGGTGTCGCTCGCGATGCGATTGCAACCCGCTCCGGTCACCTTGGCCGATCTTCAGTCGCTCGATCTCTCCACTGTTCTGTCGAGCTACGAGACGCGTTTCGCCGTGTACAAACGGGGGCGCTCCTCCAATGTTCTGCTCGCCGCGAAGTTGCTCGATGGTTTGGTCATGCGAGGCGGTCAGCTGATCAGTTTCAACGAACGTGTGGGGCCGCGAACACGTGACCGTGGGTTTCAGCTCGCTCCCGAGATCGTAGGGGACGAACTTACGGTAGGCGTCGGTGGCGGAACCTGTCAGGTGTCGAGCACCTTGCACGCTGCGGCGCTGTACGGGGGCATGGACATCAGCCAGCGCAAGAGTCATTCGCGGCCTTCGAGCTATACCCGACTGGGCTTGGACGCCACCGTCGCTTACCCCGTCGTCGATCTGAAGATCCGCAATCCCTTCCCGTTTACCATCGTGATCCACGCTCACGTGCCTGAACCGGGGAAACTCCGCGTGGAGTTGCTTGGTGGCGAGGCGGTATCGAAGGTGCGTTACAGCTACGCCATCGCGAAAGTCGAGCCCTTCGTGCGGCGTATCAAGGTCAAGCCTCACCTCAAGGATGGTCGAGTGTTTCGCAAACAAAAGGGGACGCGGGGCATGGACGTTTTTTCTTTTGTGACGATCAGCTACACCGATGGCCGAGTTGAGAAGCGCCGATATTTTAGCGGCTATCGACCAACGCCTGAAGTCTTCTGGGTTGCACCGGGCTACGACGCGGACAAACTTCCCGAGTTGCCGAGCTGGTCGAAAGGTGTCGAGGGTCGGCTGAGTCAGACGGACAACGACGACTACTATCCCTCGACGCTGTGAGCCCTAGGGTTTGACGGGGCTCGCTGAGCCGTGGGCGCTCCGTGCTCGGCTGCCGCGACGCTCGATGATCCGCATTCCACGATGTCTCGGACGGCCGCGACGGATCTTCCGGCAGCCCACGCCAGCCACTTCCCAACGATTCGGTCGGGCACCGGGATGCTCGGGTCCAGAAAGAGCTCGATGCGCAAGGTCGTTCGCTTTGGACCGCAGGGGAACATGTACCAGCGGCCGCGAAAGTCATCGAGGTTGCCGTCAAGGTAGCTAACAGAGATAGTCTCGCCCCGTTGCGCCCAACGCTTCGGTGCGGAAAATCGCATGACGCCCCAGATGTGAGCGACGCCGTGCATGATGGGCGCTCGCATGTACACATCGGTGTACGTGCCCTTCTTGCCGCCGACGACCCGGCTCTGGGTAAGTCGGGGGAGAATCTTGTGGTAGTTTCGGAAGCGCAGCAGCACGCGGCGAACGTCCGCCAAGGGGGCGTGGATGACGATGCGAGCAGCCCCTGTCTCGATGTCGCTCCCCCGGGTTGGAAGGCGCTCGATTCGCGGTTGGCGCCGATCGATCCGCGGTGTCCCGGCAGCCGGCGCGCGTGTACCGTCCGACTCGCTTGGGGATGACTCACCGATCGTTTCCGAGCCGTCGGTTCCCGCCAGAGCGGGCGTGGGGAGCAGCGTGACGAGCCAGGCGGTGAGCGTGCGACGTGTGAGCACTGGTCTCTAACTTTCCGGATCGGCGTCGCCACGGTCGAGGGGGGCCATCGTGCACCCCCCTTCGAATTTCACGCCCCGATCGATGAAGATGTTGGGAGCGTGCAAATCGCCATGCACTTCGGCCGGCTGGTGCAGTTCGATCGCGTGTGTTGCTCGGATCCCGGCCCGAACCACCCCGCCAACGATGATGCACGAACCGACGTCGATGTTCCCGTCGATCTCCGCGCCCGGACCGATCACGAGAACGTCCTCGCCGCGGATTTCACCCGAGAAGCTTCCCTCGATGCGGGCTCGCCCCTCGAAGTACACCTTGCCCTCGTAGCGCGTTCCGCGCCCGAGGAGGCTGCTCAACTCCACGTAGGACTGCTCCGGCTCCGGTGTGGTCGGCCGGACGGGATCCGATGGCACAGAATCTTCGTTCATGATCGGCTCGGAGCCTAGCACGCGAACGGGACGAAAGTGGTCTGGACCGGCACTGCATGCTCTAATGTCCGGGTGTTGTCTGTTGCTGCCTCGCGCTCGTCTATGTCCTCCTCGCTGGCTTGGTCTCGCCGTTTTGGACGGTCGAGCCTGTTGGCTCTGTGGGGTCTGCTCGCATGCGGTTGTGCGGCGACGAAGCCCAAGGCCAAGGCCAGCAGCGATTTTCTGCCGCTCATCGATGCGCATAAGATGAAGAAGATCGAGGTGATCCACGTGGCTCCGGCGGACCCCGACAAGCCGGAGGGTACCCTGGTGGCGACGGGCCGCGAGGTCCAACTCGACGACGACGATGACGTGCGGCAGCTGGATGCCGCCAAGCTCGCCGATGCAAACGGCAAGCTCCCC
>JAPYTK010000014.1:21663-50666 GCA_029941785.1 Polyangiaceae bacterium
TGACGTGCGGCAGCTGGATGCCGCCAAGCTCGCCGATGCAAACGGCAAGCTCCCCCATGCAAACGGCAAGCTCCCCGATGCAAACGGCAAGCTCCCCCATGCAAACGGCAAGCTCCCCCATGCAAACGGAGATCCGAAGGGGGCTCCCGCCGACCGGTTAGCGGCGAAAAAGACGTCTACGACCTACGTCGGGGACAACGACTCGGGGCAGCTGCCGGAGCCCGGTTCGGCATCGAGCACGGCGCCCGAGAGCATGCCGACGTCAACGGACAAGGCGGGGAAGGAAGCGGCGCCAACGAAACCTGCGGGGTCCGTGGTCGTGGTGACGATGCCCGGTTTTCGCGTTTTCAGCGATGGCAGTTCGCGGGTTTATGTTCACGTGAGTGGCCGGGCCAAGATCGTCGAAAAGAAGGACAAGGGGAAACTTCGTTATCATCTGAGCGGCGTGACGGTACCGGAGCGAGTCAACCGCATGGCCTTGCCGACCGGCCACTTCGGCACACCCGTGGCTAAAGCCTTCGTTACCCAGGTGGAAGGGGGCGCAGATTTGGTCATCGTGCTGCGCGAGACGGTGAAGGGCGTTGTGCGTCTCAAGAAGCGCGGCCGTGGCGTGGTCCTCAGCGTCGATTTTCCGAAGCAACGCAAGAAGGCCGAGGAGAAAAAGGATCCTCTCGCTGATGCCGGCTGACGCTGACGCCAGCCGCCAAAGGGTGTAGCCATTGCGTTCGATGTCGATGACGCGCTCAGCTTTTCCGCGTTGGGGCGGGTCTCACCGGGCTGCCCCGTGTGCGGCCGGGGGCATTCTGGCGATTGTCGTCGGGTGGTCGGGCATGGTGCGAGGCGCTCCGGCGGACGCGGCAGCGCCATCTCCGAGCGTGCGAGCGACGTTGGCTCAATGCTTGACCTTGGCGGATCGCAATCATCCGAACATTCTCGAAGCGCGGGCCAAGTTGCGGAGGGTACAGGCTCAGCTCACCGAGGCCAGGGTTGCTCCCTTCATGCAGTTTCAGGCGACCGGCGGCGTGGCACTGGCGCCAACGGTTCGGGGCAACAACACCTTCAGTCCGAACACGGACACCTCCCTCACGGCCAATCTCGGCGTGGCGTGGAAGACCGGGATCAGCGGCGTCGTGCCACTTTGGACCTTCGGCAAGATCTCTCATCTCTGGGAGGCTGCCGAGGCCAACGTCGATCTGAAACGGGGCGAGGTCGATTTGACGCGGGAGAGCGTGCGCTACGATGTACGGAAGGCCTATTTCGGGTTTCAGCTCGCTCGCGATTCGCTTGCCTTGTTGGGTGATGCCCGCAAACAATTGAGCACGGCGGAAACCAAACTCGCCAAGCGCGTCGAGGACGACGAAGCCGATCCCATCGACCTGCTCAAGATGAAGACCTTTTCGGCCGAACTCGAAGCCAAGACAGCGCAGGCCGAACGCTTCGCTCGAGTGGCGCGGGCTGGGTTGAGGTTTTATACCGGTGCGCCGAAGCTCGACATCGTCGATGAGCCGCTTCGAGCGGCGCGGCATTCGCTACGTGGCCTCGATCGCTATCTCACGGCCGCCCGCGTCTTTCGACCGGAAATGCGGATGGTTCGTGCTGGTATCGCGGCGAGCAAGGCGCAGCTCAAGTTGCGTCGCTCGCAGCTCTTTCCCGACCTCGGTTTGGGTTTGAACGTCGGCGTGACGGCCGCTCCTGAGATCGCCAACCAGATCAATCCCTTCGTGAGCGATCGCGGCAACTACGTTCATTATGGGGCGGCCTTGGTCTTCAAGTGGAAGCTCGATTTCTTGCCCGCGGTGGCGCGGATCGATCAAGCCAAGGCGCAGCTCGATGAGGTGATGGCCCTCGATCGGAAGGCTTTAGGAGGCATCGCGGCGGAGGTCGAGCAGGCCTATGCCGAGGTGATCGACTGGCAGAAGCGGCTCAAGGCGTACGAAAAGGCGCAGGGTTACGCCAAGCAGTGGCTCGTGACTGTCAAACAGGCCATCGACATCGGAACCATGGAGGACAAGGAGCTGATCGCGCCGGCCAAGGCCTACGCCGAAAACCGGTACAAATTGTACGAGGCGACGATGGAGCTCAACCTCGCGATGTCGCGCCTTGCCAAGGCCAGTGGCTGGGACACCATCGCGCCGTCTGGCCGCTAAGCGTCTCGCCGCTAGCCGTCTGGACAACTTCGCGTTAAACACTCACTGCCGTGCCTCAGGACTCTGCTCGCCCGATCCCCCGCGCCTTCATGGCCTTGTTCGCGCTGACGACCGTCAGTTTGGTCGTGACCTTGCAGGTCATCTTCCTCAAGGCTCCCGTCGAAGCGACGATGGGCATCGTCCAGAAGATTTTCTATTTCCATGTGCCAGCCGCCTTTGGCATGTATCTCGGCGCCACGGTCTGTTTCATTGGATCATGTGCCTACTTGGCTCGCGGCACCCTGAAGTGGGACACGCTGGCTCGCGCTGGTGCGGACGTGGCGGTGCTCATGGGCATGATCGTCATGACGTCCGGACCGCTGTGGGCGGCGAAGGCCTGGGGCCGCTATTGGACGTGGGATCCGCGTCTCACGACGTCCCTTCTCAGCTTGCTCGTCTACGTCTCGTATCTCGTGCTGCGCAACTACACGGCCGGTGGTGAGGCAGAGCGTCGGTTTGCGGCGGCGCTCGGCGTGCTGGGTGCGGCCAACCTGCCGATCATTCGCTACTCGGTTCAAAAGTGGGGAGGCCAGCACCCGAAGGTCATTTCGAGCGGTGGGGGAGGCCTGCAACACCCCGACATGGAACTGGCCTTTTACTGCGGTTGTCTCACGATGTTGCTGGTCTGCAGTGTATTGATTTGGCAGCGCACGCGACTTCATATGGCGATGAGCAAGCTCGAGGCGCTGGAAGACGAAGCGGTGCAGCTCGGCGTGAGCGGTGACGGCGTTTAGGAGATACCAACACGATGAATAACCTTTGGATCCAAACCCCCAGCAGCCCCGTGTCCAGTGCCGCGCCGGCAGCGACGACGAGTGAAGGTCGGGCCACGGCGTTCCGGGCCGTCGAAGGTGGTGGCAATACCCGCAGCGGAGCCATCTTGATGGTCGAGGCCTACGTGGTCATCTGGTTGTTGGTAATGTTTCTCGTGTGGCGCACGATGCGCCGCCTCGGTCAGATCGATGGCCGTATCGCCCAGCTCGAATCGGATCTTCAGGCTCGGGGTGAGGCGGACACGGACGGTGGAGCCGCGGACTGATGTTGGACCTCGGGGCGATGACCCCACAACATGCGATCTACATTCCCATGGTCGCGATGATCGGCTTGATCGTGGGCTACATCGCTGGTTCACGCGCGGTGCGGGCTGAATACGAGAAGCGCCGACGCCGGCTCAAGAGGTAACGGACGGTCGGCTCGACAACCAGAGCCACTCACAACACAGTAGGGAGATCATGCTCGATTTTAGTTTGTCCGAAGAGCACCAACAGCTGATCGAAATGGCCCGCCGGTTCACGACCGAGCGCATCGTCCCCAACGCCAGCCGCTGGGACGACGAGTCGGTGTTTCCGATGGATGTCTTCAAAGAGGCATGGGAGCTCGGTCTCATCAATCCGACCTGTCCTGCCGATTATGGTGGTCTTGGGCTGGGCGAGCTGGAGAACGCTCTGATCTGCGAAGAGTTGGCGTACGGTTGTACCGGCATACAAACGAGTTTTCTCGGCAACGGCCTCGCGCTCACTCCGATCAAGCTGGCGGGCAGCGAGGAGCAAAAGAAGAAGTACCTCGGCATGCTCACCGCCGAGCCGATCCTCGCGAGCTATTGCACCACCGAACCGGGCGCCGGCAGCGATGTAGCAGGCATGACGACGACATTCAGGCTGGTGGGCGACGACTACGTGATCAATGGTCAGAAATCGTGGATCACGAATGCGAATTACGCAAGATGGTACGTGGTTTTCGCGACCAGCGATCCGAGCCTGCGGCACAAGGGGATCGCCGCCTTCATCATCGATCGGGACTCCCCCGGCGTGACCGTCGGCAAAAAAGAGGACAAGCTCGGTCAACGCGCGAGCGATACGGCGCAGGTGTTCTTCGAGGACGTGAAGGTGCCCAAGGCGAACCTCCTGGCTCCGGAAGGGCAGGGCTTCAAGCTTGCGATGGAGACCTTCAACCAGACCCGACCCGACATCGGTGCCGCGGCCTGCGGTTTGATGCGCCGCTGCCTCGACGAGTGCGTGGCGTATGCCAAGGAGCGGAAGACCTTCGGCCGCCCCATCGCGCAACATCAACTCGTCCAAGCGATGATCGCCGAGATGGCGATTCGCGCCGAAGCCACCCGTCTGCTCTACCAGAAGGCCGCATGGAATCTCGACCACGGGATCCGCAATCCAATCGTATCGAGCTTCGCCAAGGCTTATGGCGCCGACTCGGCCATGGCGACGGCCGTTGATGCCGTTCAGGTGTTTGGTGGAAACGGGTACGTCAAAGAGTATCCGGTGGAGAAGATGATGCGCGATGCCAAGGTCCTACAGATTTACGAAGGCACGAGCCAAATCCAGCGGATCGTCATCGCGAAGAACGTATTATCTTGAGAAGAATACTATAAGTATAGGGTATTAAGTATAAGTGACTAAGTGTCCGTCTCTAAGTATCGTATACTAAGTGGAGGCCATTAAGTGGTGGGTACTCAAGATAGTATTGTCGCGCCATTCTCCTGTAGACCTCCGCACATTCACCGGATTTCGACCACCAGCCGAGCTACCCTGAGCCCATGAGCGTCCTGAAAGAGCTGCGCGAGCGATGCCAAGGACTGTCGGCCGGTGCCGTGGTGGACCAAGCGCTGCGTGCCTTCGGCAAGGAGATCACCATCAGTTTCAGTGGGGCCGAGGACGTCCTGCTCATCGAGTATGCGAGTCAGACAGGCCTGCCGTTCAGCGTCATGAGCCTCGACACCGGGCGCCTGCACCCGGAGACCTACCGATTCTTCGAAAAGGTCGAATCGCACTACGGAATCCACATCGATTATGTGTTTCCGCGATCCGAGGCTGTTCAAGCCTTGGTGCGCGAGAAGGGGATGTTCTCCTTCCGCAGCGATGGCCATTCCGAGTGCTGCCACATTCGCAAGGTCGAGCCCCTGCGGCGACAGCTGAGTACGGTCCGTGCTTGGATCACCGGTCAGCGTCGCGACCAGAGTCCGACCACCCGCGCGAGCCTCGATGTGGTCGAGCTCGATGCGGCTTTCCAGGGCAAGGGCGATGGCGAGCTCGTCAAGATCAACCCGCTCGTCGGCATGAGCAGCGAAGAGGTATGGAACGCGATTCGAGCGTTCGAGGTGCCCCACAATGAGCTTCACGAGCGAGGTTTTGTGAGCATTGGCTGCGAGCCCTGCACCCGACCGATCCTTCCAGGCCAACACGAGCGCGAGGGCCGATGGTGGTGGGAGAACGAAGATCACAAAGAGTGCGGCCTGCACATCAAGCCTGGCGGAAGCTGAGTCGCCCGCTGCCTTGGTGAGCGATTCGCCTTGTAGTAAGAGACCGCCGTTGCCCAGCGCTGCGGAGCGCTCGGCTCGCCGGAGACCGAACCATGGATATGTCATTTTCCGAGGAGCAGCTCGCGTTTCGCGAGCAGGTAAAACGCTGGATTTTCGCCGCCATGCCGGCTCACATCAAGGCCAAGGCCGAGGTCGATGGCCACTTCACCCAACAAGAGGTGATGGAGTGGCATCGGATCCTCTACCAGAAGGGATGGGCGGCGCCGAATTGGCCGAAGGAGCACGGTGGTCCGGGGCTCGATGTGACGAGCCGTTTCATTCTTGGTGAAGAACTCGAAATGGCGGGAACGCCTGGGCTGAGTCCGTTCGGCTTGAAGATGGTCGGCCCGCTGTTGATCCAGTTTGGGTCCGATGAACAAAAGCAGCGTTTCCTGCCAAAGATCCTGAGCGGCGAGGATGTGTGGTGTCAGGGCTACTCCGAGCCGAACGCGGGTAGCGACCTCGCCTCTCTCAGGATGTCGGCGGTCGATGATGGCGGCGGCAACTTCGTTCTCAACGGTCAGAAGACGTGGACCACGTACGCACAATACGCTGACTGGATCTTCTGTCTGGTGCGGACCGATCCTGACGTAAAGAAACAAGCAGGGATCAGCTTTCTGCTGGTCGACATGAAGACGCCGGGGGTGACCGTCAAACCCTTCTTGACGACGGGAGGGACGCCGGCATTTTGCGAGACCTTCTTCGAAGATGCGGTCGTTCCCAAGAGTCTGCTCGTCGGACCCCTCCATGGCGGATGGACGATGGCCAAGGCTTTGCTCGGACATGAACGCACGATGATTGCGGCGGTCGGCGTATGCACGCGAGCGATTCGACGGATGAAGAGTATCGCCGAGCAGACGACCCACGAGGGGCGCCCCCTCATCGACGACCCTGCTTTTCGCGCGAAAATCGCGCGGCACGAAATCAAGCTCGAGGCGGTGCGGATGGCGAATTACCGCGCCATCGCGGGCGCGCAACTCGGTCACGCACCGGGAGCTGAATCCTCGATCCTGAAGATTTGCGGCTCTGAAATACACCAGCAGTGCTTCGAGATCGCGATGGAGATGATGGGGCATCATTCGCTGGCCTGGTTCAACGAGCCGGGCGTCATTCCAGCACAAGAGCAATGGATCGCGAGCGCCTTCAACTACAACCGCGCGACGACTATTTACGGTGGCAGCAACGAGATTCAACGAAACATCATCGCCAAGCACATCTTGGGATTGCCGACGCGCTGAGGGGGCTGGCGTCACCCGAGGAGAATGAGTCATGAACTTTGAATTGAGCGAAGACCAGAAACTGGTGCTCGATACGATCAAGAACTTTGTTCGTAAGGAGCTGCCCGTTGAGCGTGCGCGGAAGATGCGCGAGGATGACACGGGCTACAGCAAGGACACCTGGCGCCAAATGGGCGAACTTGGCTGGTTGGCGATCGGGATGCCAGAATCGGTAGGTGGATTTGGCGGTAGCTTCACGGATGTCGCCCTTCTGCTCGAGCAGTTTGGAGCGCGCCTGGTCAGTGAGCCTTACATTGCATCGGTCGTGCTCGCGGGGCATGCCATCCTCCGTGCGGGCAGCGAGGAACAACACGAGCGCTTCTTGTCCCCGATGCTGACGGGAGACACGACGCTGGCCTTGGCCTACGCCGAACGGGACGGTCGGTTCGGGCTGAAGGCGGAACGCACCGAAGCTCAGCTGCGTGATGGTCGATGGCACCTCACAGGTGAGAAGATCTTCGTCCTCAATGGCCACGCTGCGGATCACCTCGTCGTTTCAGCCCGTACGCCGTCGGGGCTGTCCCTGTTTGTGGTCGATGCTAAGGCCGAGGGCTTGGAAATTCAGCGGATCACGACGATGGACGGGCGCCGGGCGGCGATGGTGCGGCTCGATTGCCAGCTCGATGCCGATCGCTTGCTCGGTCTTGAGGGTGAGGCGGCAGATGTGCTCGACGAGGTCATCGACCGCGGGGCAGCAGCGGCCTGCGCAGAGGGCTACGGGATCCTGCGGGCGGTTCTGGAGATGACGATCGAGTACCTTCAAACCCGCGAGCAGTTCGGAGTGAAGATCGGGACGTTCCAGGCGCTGCAGCATCGGGCGGTCGACATGTTCATCCAGACCCAGCTTTGCCAGTCGACCTCGATGATGGCGATGATCAAGGTGCAGGATGCTGACGCTGACGAGCGCCGACGGGCGGTGAGCGCCGCGAAGGTTCAGCTCTCCACCGGGGGAAAATTCGTTACCCAGCAAGCCATTCAGCTTCATGGTGGGATCGGGGTGACGGATGAACACGACGTGGGGCTGTATTTCAAGCGCATGCACATCCTAAACACCCTGTTCGGGGACGAGGAGTATCACGTGCGGCGCTACGGTTTATTGCCCGGTTTCGGTACCGGCGACGAGCGGGCTTCCGCGTAGTACGGTGGTCTGACAGATCTGCGCGCTGAGTTGATGGACGACGGCGCCAACATTGTCGTCCCGCTCGAGTTCACGACGCAGGCTCTCTTGGGTGCAGCGAACATCGAACAAGGCGGTCGCGCCGACGCTGGCCGCATGCTGGCGAAGGGCTTTTCTTAGGGCGACCTCGTTGCACTGGTCACGTAGTGCGCCCGAGGCACCATCGTAGGTTTCGCATCGGGCGGTGAGCACGCCCAGTACGCGATGGCTCTTGGGTGGTCGACTGCCTCCCATCAAGTCGAGATCTGAGGGCCTGCGGACGACCACGTCAGCCTTGCCGACATATCGCAAATACGGGCCACTGTGCTGGCAGCCCGCGAGGAGGAGCACGAGTCCCACCCGTTTCAGTGGCGCGCGGAAAAACATCGGGTGAAGGTATGGTCCAATCGCGAAGAAGTAGCAAAGTCGAAGACGGATGACCTCTGAGGCGAATTGTCCCATGATGACGGCATGAGCAAATCCCTCCTCGCCACGGGTCTCTTGGTCATGATGACGTCCGCGTGTGGAGCTGCCTCCTCGGTCGTGCCTGCCAGCGCGGCGGACACGACCCTTCCCGTCGCCAAGGCACCGGCCGACGAGGCCGCAAAAGACGAGCCGACGCCGCAAGCGGTGGGTATGCCCGACGCATGTGCGTCCAAGTCGGGAGACTACTGCTTGCCTTCTCGGACGCTGGCGAAAGCCCTGTGTCATCGTGATTACCCAACGGTGGCTTTGGCGATGTTTGCCAAGGGCACGGTGTGGACGAGAGCGTACTTGCGAACCAAGACACGTGCGTGGAATGCCTCCGGTGGCGGGTCCTCCAATGAGATGATGGCGATGAGTGAAGAGGTGCTGGTGCTCCGTCATCGAAAGCCGAAGCGCGGCGGAATGCAGGTGAGCGGGGCCGGTGAGAGCTTTGACGTGCTGCGCTGGGATGGCGGGTGCGTGACGCTGTCTTCCCATGAACTGACGACGAGGGCGTTCTCGAAGCCGAAGAACGCCCGCATCGTCTTCAAGCGCTTGGAGAGGGGGGTGCGGGACGTCCTCAAGAAGGTCGAAGCGATCCGACCGAGTTACCTGAAGCATCGCAAAGAGTGCAAAGGCGTGAGCATGGGCCGGGTGAGCAAGGCCTGCGAGAAGGTTGACGGCGTGTTGAGCCGTACGCTGGCGGCTTATGTCCGTGACCACGGCGGCGTGCCCACGCCTCAGAAGATCCCTGGTGCCGACTGAGCGAGTCGGCACGGCGACATCAATCCTTGCGCCGTCGTCGTAGGGCGAGGGCGAGCGCAAGTCCGAACCATCCCCAAGGTGGGGCGTCGGATCGCCTCGGCCCCTGTTGACCGAGCCGGCAGGCACAACCGCCGGTGGGATCGAGTGAGACGGGCGGGCCGGCCTGCGCGGCCATACAGGTTTCGACCGTCAGGGGTTCGCTGGCTCTTCGGTTCGGATCCCCTTGCTCGAGGGGTTCGTCGGCGTTGCCCGTGTTGCGGTTGTCGTGGTGGTAGCTCTCCCACTCGATGATGCCATCGGTGCGGCCTTCGGTGTGCCAGGCGTACAGCCAACCGCTACGGGTGCCCGTGACGACCTCAAGCTTCTCGTCACCGTCGAGATCACCCACTGCGGCCGTGGGGATGATCCACTGACCGGTGAACTTCGGCCAGCCTTCGGGCTCTTCGCCGCAACCGTTGAAGGCGTGCAGAAAGTAGCCCGCGGAGCCGACGATCACCTCGGGGTAGTCATCGCCGTCGAGGTCTGCCACCGCTTGACTGTTGAAGAAGCTGTAGTCCTCCAAGACGAAGGGGGAGCCCGGCAGCATTGCTCCGGTCTTCCCGCTCCAGACTGCGGCGAGATGCTCGCCCACGAGCGAGCTGTTGCCGCTGCCGGCCTGAAGGTTGATGGCCAGGTTGAGGGAGCTGCCTTGGGCGATGACGTCCAAGGTACCGTCCTGATCGATGTCCGCCAGCGACGGGTGTCCAAAGAGGGGAAGCATCGAGTTGGGCCGGAAGGCCTTGGTGAGCTCGCCAAAACGACTTGCCGAGACGATGCCTTGAGTCGGCTCGCCCGTGAGATCGTCGATGCGCTCGGGCAGTAGATTCGGTGGTGACTGGGAGAGCTTCGTTTGCGGGCCCGGATCCAAGGGCATGATGAAGGGGAGGTTGGCGTTTCCGTGAATGACGGCGGCGAGCTCGCCACCGAAGCTGCCGACCACGCCGGTGTTCGCTGTTCCCTCGGCGACCAAGGGAAACAGATAAAAAGACGTCATCGTGATCGGCCAGTTTGGCATCCACGGCTGTTCGGAGACGGCGGTTCCTCGGCCGTCGATCAGGAAGGCGGCGCCCGACTGGTTGCCAGTGCCCAAGGTCTGGTTGGAACCCACGAAGACTTCGGGATAGCCGTCGTCGTTGAAGTCGGCGACCGCGGGGGTCGTCATCACGCGACCTCGTGCTGGCGGCGTCCCGCCGGTGAGTTTGCCGTCATAGCGGACCTCTACGGGCCAGCCATCGACGAGCTGCCCATCGGCTTCGAAGACGTAGACTTTGCCATCGAAGGCGGCTTGAACGATGTCGAGCTTGCCATCCTTGTTCATGTCGACGAGCACCGGTGCCGCAAAGGCGCCTCGGTCGATGATGTTGTCGGTGTCCATGCACGGTCCGTCGGCCGGGGTGCCGTCGCGGGGACAAGATGGAACGGCCGGGAGCCGAATGGGCCAACCGTCCTTGAGCTTGCCGTCATGTTCGATGACGTAAACGTGTCCACCGTAGGATGTAGCGACCACCTCGGGCTTGCCGTCGCCGTCGATGTCGGCGATGGCCGGTGCACTTGTGAAGGAATCTCCGCCCAGATTCGCGTCGACCGTCTTGTAGCCAGGCGCGTTCGTCGGGTAGTACGGCACGTTCATCAACGTGTCGTCGATGCCGTCGACGAGATGTCCCGTAAAGGGCCAGCCGTCGATGGCTTCCGGGCCCGATGCCGTGATCTTGTAAGCATGGATTCGTCCACCGCTCGTCGGGTAAATGATGTCACGATTGCCGTCGCCATCGAGGTCCGCAAGCTTGGGGCTGCCTTCGCCGCTGTCTCCTAGGTAAATGGGAAAGCCTTTGAGGAGATCCGGGTCGTCGTGAATCGAGTAGGTGCGCCGCAGTTCAGCCGGCACATCACCGATCTCCCCGCCGTAATGAGCGGTGGCTCGAATACGCACGGTAAAGGTGTTGGCATTCTCGCCATGGGGGCTATCGATGTCTGGCTCGTGGCTCGTGTCCATCGTCCGTATGTCGAGCAGTGCGAGCGGCTCTTCACCACCCGTGACGACGCTCGATGGCTCGTTGGTCGATTCCGCGACCACCTTGAACATGCTATCGAGCGGCTGAACGCCCGGTGCCCACTCCACCACGTAGTCGTAACTATTGGCGCGCGGTGCGGCGATCGTGCCCTTGACCTCGACCGGTCCTTTTACCTGGTCCCGATACAAGACCTCGAACCAAAATGGGCGAACGACGTCGATCTCGGGTGGGATCTTGCCGTCCTTCACCCACCTCACGGCGGTGTCCGCGTTGGCACGACCATAACCAAAGCGTTGGTCGAAACCTGGTTGCGACCAGTAGTAGCTGGAGTCCTTTTCGCGGGACTCGGGTACGTCGATGTCGTCCGCCGTGTTGATCCACAACTGCATGGCTTCCGCGGCGCTCAGCGGAGGCGACAAGCCATATTTGCGAGCCGCGCTATAGAGCAAGCCTGCCATTCCTGAGAGTTGCCCGACCGCTTCGCTCGAGCAGCCTTCGCCGGAGACGCTGAGGTAGTTTTGACCGCCGTAGTTCGTGCAGGTGTTGAAGGCGAGGAAGGTCTCGGCGTTGGTGACGTCACTGCCTGGGCCAAAGGTGATCGCGTGCACCGGCAGGGTGTGATTTGCCGATGCGGGCATATTGTGATGCCGGGCATTTTCGTCGGCCATGCTGATGACGTTGAGGACGCCTTTGCTGTAACTGTAGTCGAGCGCCTGTTGCGCGAAGCGGTTCATGTTGATGGTGCCTAGCGCGCACTGAACGATGCTGGCCCCGTTGTCCGTGGCGTAAATCACCGCCTGGGCGAAGTTGTTGACGTCGGCGATGAAGCTGTCGCCAACCCGCATGGGAATGAAGCGGCACTTGGGGCAGCCGCCGATCCCCCCCATGCCGTTGTTTCCGGTGGCGGTGGAGTCGCGCGCCTCGCCGGTGCCGTGGCCGTAGCGCGTGTCGTCGTACGGATTGTTGTCCGCCTTCATGAAGTCCCATCCGGAGATGTCGTCCACGTAGCCGTTGTTGTCGTCGTCTTTGCCGTCCGAGAAATTCGAAATCAAATCGCCGGCGTCCAGGCGGCCGTTGTTGTTCTTGTCCCCTCGCGGGTGGCCGTCGCTCGGATCGGGCTGCAGCGCTGGTGAATCGGCGTAATCGGAGACCGTGAAGATCCCGTCGTCGTTGCAATCGAAACCAGCGAGTTCGCCCATGCCTCCGCAGGGGCTGCTATCCGCTTTCGTCGGCTTGTGGGTGTTCAACTCGCCGGGGTTGAGCCAAGCACGCTCGATGAGGTCGGCTTCATCCCATTTGATACCCGAGTCCATCACGGCGATGCGCACGGCGTCGTCACCTTGGGTCCACCGCCAAGCCAAGTCGATCGACATTCCGCTGGCCTTTTCCTCTGGCCTCAAGGTGTTGCTGCCCGACTGGGTGGGCATGAAGGAATAGTAATTCCACTGACCTTTGCTGTCCTTCGAGTAGCCATAACCAGGGTCGTTTGGCCAGTTGGCGGGATCGGCCAAGTCCGAGGCGGTCGCGGTCTCTGGTGGCGGCCAGCCTGCTGGCGCCGGAGCACTGAGCAGAACGATCGTACAAAGAAATACAGCTGGCAGGCCACGCCTTGAGGTTTTCGCGAAAAGCGACATGCTATCCTTGCTCCTGACACCGGAATCGCCAATGCGGCAGGTCCGGAAAGAAATGCAGACCGCAAACTAGCAGGTCCGCGGTAACATCGCGAGCAGGATGAAAGAGGCGCTTTCACAGGATCGACGGGAGGAACTCCAGCGTATTGCTCGTGTGGACGTCACGGTGTCTGCGCCTGCGCTCGTTCAGGCCCGCACGAGGCTCGGCACCGCGGCGCTGACACGGCTCGTTCGTCTCGAAATAGGCGAGTTGCGACGGCAGGTGTTGGGGGGAGGAGAAGCCGGCACTCTCGATGCCCTCGTCGAAGCGGTCAAGCGTCGTGTCGGCGCCGTTTTGGCGACCCGTGCGCGGAGGGTCATCAACGCGACGGGGGTCGTGTTGCACACGAATCTGGGGCGAGCACCCTTGTCGGAACAGGTGGCCGCCGAGATGGCCGCCAGCTGCGCCGGTTATCTCAGTATCGAGATCGACCTGAGCACCGGACGACGAGGACCACGTGGGGCGTTCGCCGAGACGGCACTTGCTCAGCTGAGCTCAGCGGATGATGCCCTGGTCGTCAACAACAACGCGGCGGCGGTGTTGTTGGTGTTGACGGCCCTTGCCAAGGGGCGCGGCGTCATCGTGTCCCGTGGCGAACTCGTCGAGATCGGGGGGAGCTTCCGGGTGCCGGACGTGCTCGCCCGTTCTGGCGCCAAGATGATCGAAGTGGGGACAACGAACCGCACGACACTTGAAGATTATTCCCGCGTGTTCGATGACCCGAACCACGACGTGGCGGTCATTCTGCGCGTCCATCAAGGAAATTTTCGCCAGGTGGGTTTCGTCGAGCGCCCACCACTGCCGAAGCTGGCGGCGTTGGCGCACGAGCGAGGCGTCCTCTTGGTGAAGGACCTGGGGGGCGGGGCGCTGCTCGACATGACTTCTTGGGGGCTGCCTGGGGAGCCTACTCCTGAGCTTTGTGTGAAAGCCGGCGCGGATGTGGTGTGCTTTAGCGGCGACAAGGTGCTCGGCGGGCCTCAGGCAGGGATCCTCGTCGGCGCCTCCGAATGGATCGACCGGGCGCGACGGGATCCGCTCGCGCGCGCCTTGCGTTTGGGGAGGCTGCCGCTGGTGGCGTTGGAATCGGTGCTGGATGCGTACCTGCGACAGGACTATGCCGCCGTACCAGCCTTGGAGGCCCTTCGCCGTCCGCCAGAGGAGGTTCGGCAGCGCGCCGAGAAATGGGCGGAGCAGCTTCAGGCCCGTGGCCTTGCTGCAACGGTCGTCGAGCTTCCTGCCGCCGTGGGTGCAGGCGCCCTCGCCGAGGTGTCGTTGCCGTCCTTTGCGGTCCAGCTGCAGGTCCACAATGCCGAGAACTTCGCGGCGGCGCTGCGGACGGCCGAGCCCCCAGTGCTCGCCAGGATTCGCGACGACGCGCTGTTGTTCGATGGTCGCAGCGTGCTCGACGGCGAGGACGCTCCGCTTATCGAGGCCATCGTGGCCGCTCAGGTGGCGACGTCTGAGGCCTAGTCGTCACCACGGTTATGGCATCAAGGCTTGCCGAGCCAGCCACGGCGAGGTAGGTGTGCATGGTAGCCCCGTCGGGACGCGCTTTTCATGAGCGCGGGCGTGGGCACGGAACGAATCATGGCTTCCCAGCTGTCGGTTGTTGCGAGCATAGGCCTTGTGGTCTTGGTGGTCGCTTTGGTCCTTGCGCAAAATGTGTGGGCCACCACCGACACCAGCACCGACCTGCAGGCGCTGACGAAGCGGACGACCGAGGGGGTGCGGCGCTACTTGAAGCGACACGAATCGATTGTCCTCTCGCTGACGGCTCTGGGCACTGCACTGTTGTTTGTGCTCTACGGCGTGGCGTACCAGTTTGAACTCGTCCCGTCGGTATCGGCTCGCGAGGCTGGGCTCTGGACAGTCGCTTCGGTGACGGCTGGGGCGCTGACCACGATGCTTGCGACCCGCGTGTCTGCCACGCTCGTTCTCAAGCTCGTGTCTCCTGTCGCGGAGGGCGCGCGACGTTCATTCGATCTCGCGCTTCGGAGCGCCATTCGCGGGGGCTTTGGTTGCAGCGCATTGGGTACGGCCGTGGCCTTGATCGGCTATACGATGGTGTTCGCGGCTGCGCATGCTTACGCGTCCCCGAAAACCGATCGTGAGCTGCTCATGATGGTATGGCTGACCGTGGGTTACCCCTTGGGAGCGGCTTTCGTCGCGTTGCAGGGGCAAGTGGGCGGCGGACTTCTGTCCATTGCGGCAAAAACCGCACGACCCACACGCGAGCTCGACGACGAGCCAGCTTCCTCAGAGCCCGCCGCGGCGCTCGAGCCTCTCCCGCAGCTCGTAAGCGCTGTCGTCGAGAGCTGTCGCCGAGTCTCCGCGACAGCGGCGGCCGTCAGCCTCGAGCTGTGCGCCATGATGTTGCTCGCCGGGGCTACGTATCGCGAATCCGACGACTGGCCGTCCGCCAGCGCCTTGGTGCTGTTTCCAATGGTTTTGCGGAGTTCTGGATTGCTTGCCGCGCTTTTTGGTGTGTGGGTCGTGCGCGGCGACGACACAGAGACGCCGACGGCGGCACTCGCGCGGGGCATGTTCGTGACGGTCATCCTCTGCCTTGTCGCATCCCTAGGTGCTGCGAAGTGGCTCATCGGAGATCGTTGGTTGGTTTTCGGAGCATGTGTCTTGTTCGGCTCCGTGGCCGCGCTCGCTTGCGGGGGTGGGGCCCTGTACTATACCGATCGTCGCTTCCGTTCCGTGCGCTTGATTGCCGAGGCAGCTCGACGCGGTGGGGCGTCGACCGTCATCCGGGGCATGGCCGTGGCCTTGGAGGGAAGCTGCGTGCTGGTGCTCGTGGTCGCCGTTTGTGGCGCCGGGGCGTATCAGCTCGGCGCCTCAACTGGTCTAAGTCATGGTGGCCTTCTGGGCCTGCTGTTGGCCCTGTTGGGAATGACCTGCAGCGCACCGTACGTCTTCGCTATGGATGGGATGGGAGCGATCCTCGATGTGTCGGGCGTCCTGTCGGAGGCCACTCTCGGAGCACAGCGCCCGGATGTGCGAGCGCGCGCCCGACTTCTCCACGCGGTGGGCACGAGCGCTCACGCGCAGGCTGCCGCCTTGCTCACGGTTACCGTGACCGGGGCCGTCTTGCTCTTGTTGGCCTCCTGTTTGGCCATTGCGGCGGAGTTTGGCCCCCCCACCACCACCGCGCTGCTCGCGAGCGGCGCCGCGGCGGTCGGTGCCGTCCTTGGGGCCCTGGTGATCTTGGCCTTTGTGGGCCTTCTCTTCGGTCGACTTCTCGGCGCCTCGCATGTTGTTGCCATGGACGAAGCAACCACCGCGGCGGCCTCTGCGACGCCTGTGGCCGAAGTCGAGGTGGCGTCGCGGACGGCGCTTCGGGGCATGCTCGCGCCCGTCGGTGTGGCCCTCTTGATGCCGATTTGTTGTGCGGTTGCCTTGCGAATCGCGACAAGTGGCGATAGGGTGGGCTCATCAGCGGAAGCGCTCGTGGCTCTCATCGGAGCCGCCACGAGCGTGGGTGCACTAGCGTCCCTCCTGTTCACTTTTTCTGGGAGTGCCTGGAACAATGCCAAGCGGCATATCGAATCAGGTGTGCAAGGTCGCTCAGACCAACAGGCCACGTATGCCGCAGCGATGGTCGGCGAGACCATAGGCGATGCTGCGAAACACGCCGTCGGTCCATCTCTTCAAGCCGCCGTCATGACGATGGCGGCCCTCGCAACCGCGACCCTGCCTTTCTTTCTGTAAGCGACCTCTTTGAAACAACTTCTACGCCGTCGAGTCCGAAAGGCTGAGGCGTTTCTTTTCCACCCGAGACTTACCTACCGTGTCTGCCCCTATCACCGATGCTCTCGCGACTCTCAGCGATCGTCAGCTCAGGCGCCTACTTGGTGCACGGACCTTCTTGCGCGGTCTAGAGTATTTTCGGCGAGGTGTCGTCCAAGGGGTCAACGTCGATTTGGCGGTGGCGATGGGCGAAGTGCGGGCCAACGACAAGGAGCCCTTTCGTCCCCGCATCGAAATCACCGCGGACGGAATACAATCGCACTGCAGCTGTGCGGTATTCGCGAAGACGGGGCAACATTGTAAGCACGTGGCGGCGCTACTCATCGCCGTCCGCGACCAGGCTCGTACCGAGCAGTCTCGTACGAAGGTGATGTCGGCGATTAGTCCTGCGACGGCGCATGCAGGTGGCGAATCGAAGAGAGCCCGTCGGCGCCGGGCTCGATTGAACGCGGCAGCCGCGGCGGGTGTCGCTCCCAATCTCGTAGCGGATACCGAGGCGACCGCTGGGCAGACGGGCCTGTCGGCTTGGCTTCCACCCGATGGGATCACTACTGGACACGCGGTCGAGTTGCGGGTCCATGTTCGCCAGGGCGCGTTGACGGTGACGGTGCTCGATGCCGAGGCGCGGGTGGCCGTGCTACCTAGCGTTGCGCTGACTTGGCAGGCACTTTTCCCGACACGCGATCGCAACGCGTTGCGGGTCCTCGCTCGTTTCGAGAGCGGTAATCCGCGTCATCCCGCAGTGGATGTCCGCGGTGAAGACGTCGCTGAGCTGCTGCCACAACTGAAAGAGAGCAAGGTGCTCCTCGAGCCAGCGTTGAAGCAGCTCAGATTCAGCGATGACCGGCTCAAGCCCTGTTTTGATCTCGAGACGATCGGCGGCGATACCATCATCGTCAAGGTTGCGTTCCAGCGGGAGGGCGACGCTCGACGCTTCTCGCTTCTCCAAGGTGGTTGGTTCGATGGCTGGCCGTGCTGGCATATCGATACCCAGGAGGGGATTGCTCGCGAGGTGGACCGGCGCGTTTCACCCGCCGCCATGCGACGACTCCAGAAGTTTCCGACCATCGCCGAGCCGATGCGGGAGTTGGTCCCGCTCATCATGCAGGGTTTGCCGAAGGTTGCGCTTGAGTGTGGTGCGGAGCTACCGGATTTGAGCCAAATCGCCGACGTGGTCGACCTCGAGCCCACGTTCCGAATGCGTGCCGGAGGGTCGCTGATGGAGGCGGAGGTGCTGCTGTTTGCCGCCTACAACGACGAGGAACTCGCCGTTCGCGCTGACGGCTTGACGCCGCCGGTCATTGTGCAACCTCCAGCTGAGGGCAGCAAACGTGCTCGCTGCGTGCGCGTTGACATCGCGGCACAACAAGAGGCCGTAGGGAAGCTGATCGAACTTGGGTTGCGACCAGACGAGAGCGGTCATACCTTCGTTGCCACTGGCGACGGCGCCTTGTCCTTCTGGACCGAGGGGCTCGCCGAACTGCCCGACAAGTGGGACTTGTTTGTTCCCGACCACCTCGTCGATACTCAGGTTCGAAGCGCTCCGGTCCACTCTTTTGCCAAAGTGACCTCGGGCATGGATTGGCTCAACGTGGCCGTCACGTTTAGCAGCGATGGCGTAGGGGTCGACCGAGACGAGTTGAGACGCTGCCTTCAGCAAGGCAAGAAATACGTCAAGTTGGACGACGGTTCCTTCGCTCCTTTCGACCCGGTCCAAGTGAAACGCATGTTGGAGCGCGAGATCGAGCTTCTCACGGCGGGAGGTAAGGATGGCAAGCTTCCGTTGAGCCATGCGGGCCGCGTCCAGGAGCTGCTCGAGCAAATGGATGACAGCAGCGTTGCCGCCAAAGCCAAGAAGCTCTTCAAACAGCTCGGGAATATCGAAGAGATCAGCAAGGCACGCAAGCCGCGGACGCTGAAGGCTACCCTTCGTCCGTATCAAGAAGACGGCCTGTCCTGGCTGCGCTTCATTCATGACTTGCGCTCGGGCGGCGTGCTCGCTGATGACATGGGCTTGGGCAAGACCGTTCAGACGATCGCCTTGTTGCTCAGCATCAAGCAGTCCGAGAAGAAGGTTAAGGCGCTCATCGTGGCGCCGACGAGCGTGGTGCGAAACTGGGAGCGCGAGATCAAGCGCTTTGGGCCCATCTTGAAGGTCGTGATCTGGCACGGCGCGGACCGCACCAAGCGGGAAGAGTTGCTCAAGAAGGCCGATGTGGTCATCACGAGCTACGCCTTGCTTCGGCGTGACATCGAGCTGTTGCAGTCGCTGGACTTCGACTACGCGGTGCTCGACGAGGCTCAGCACATCAAGAATCCGTCGAGCGCCACGGCCAAAGCTGCCAAGGACCTCACGGCAACACGGCGGTTGGCACTGACGGGCACCCCAATCGAAAACCGTTTGAGCGAAATTTGGTCCATCTTCGACTTCGTGTCGCCGGGTCTTCTCGGCCCGCTCGAACAGTTCGAGAAGCGCTTTTCGCGACCCATAGAGGCGGGCGACTACAAGGCGGCAAAACGACTTAGGGCCACGATTCACCCGTTTATCTTGCGCCGCACCAAACAAGAAGTAGCTGACGATCTACCCGACAAGATCGAGATGGACCAGCTGTGCGAGCTCGCGGGCGATCAGGCCGCAGTCTACGGGCAGCTCGCGCGAGAGGTCCGGGCGCAGGTGTTGGGCCAGGTCGAGAAGGTGGGGATGGCAAAGAGCCAAATTCAGATTCTCGCGGGCCTCACCAAGCTACGGCAGGCCGCTTGCGATCCGCGCCTGCTCGGCTTGCCACGAGATTTCACGAATGCCGATTCAGGCAAACTCATCGCGATGCGCGAACTGATGTCCAATGCGATCGATGGCGGGCACAAGGTGCTGCTTTTCAGCCAGTTCGTGACCATGCTCAAGTTGATCGAGAAGGTGCTTAAAGAAGATGGCGTGCGGTACGAGTACTTGGACGGATCGACCAAGGACCGGATCGAGCGAATCGATCGCTTTCAGGAAGATCCGACGGTGTCCTGCTTTCTCATTAGCCTCAAAGCCGGCGGAACAGGGCTCAACTTGACGGCTGCCGACACGGTCATTCACTTCGATCCTTGGTGGAATCCAGCGGTCGAGCAACAGGCGACCGATCGCGCTCATCGTATCGGCCAAGAGAAGGTCGTATCGGTCTACCGGCTGGTCGCAACCGGAACCATCGAGGAGAAGATCCTCGCGCTCAAGGAGAAGAAACGCGAGCTCGTCTCCTCCGTCCTGAGCGAGGATGCCGGTGGCGCGAAGAAGCTGACCAAGGCCGACGTCGAAGATCTGTTCACCTTCGATTGATCGCGCCCTAAAATTGAAAAACGCCACCTCTTCCAAGGCGGCGTCGTCGAGACACGGCGTGCGCTGCGGTGACTATTTGATGGATTCCTTCATGACGAGAAGGTGATACTTGCCAAATTCGCTCTGGCCGAGGGTGAACAAGACCTCGATGAAGAGGCGATAGGGCGTGTCGGCATCGGCGACGATGATCGCCTCGGAGGTGCTCGCGTCCTTGCCCATGGCCTCACGGATCTTCTTGTCCACTCGACGTGCGTTTTCGAGCCTGCTTGCGAGGGGCACGATGAACAAGTCGTTCGGACCGCTTCGTTTGTGGCGCGCGTCGATTCCTTGTTGAGCCAGGATTTCTCGACTGGGGAGGGTGAGAACCGGCCGGCCTTCCTCACCGAGAAGGATGGAGGATTTCGAAATGACGAGCTTGATTCCTTGGTCGGAGGGCTCAGCCGTCATGATGCTTCGCGCCACCTTGAGGTCGTCGCTGTCCTGAACCGCGGTGGCTGAAGAGGCCATGCTCTGCAGCAAGAACACGAGGATGATCGTCATCAGATCGAGCATCGCCGTGATGTTGAGTTCGTCGTGTTCCGGCTCTTCCTCGTTCTTGCGAATCGCTTTGCGAAGGGCCGTCTTGTACTTCACGATGCTCCCCTTGGGGGTGGGCAATCGCCTCGAGCTGGGGGGGGGAGCTTCTCGGCGGGCGCCGCTGTCCGCTTTCGGATCCGGCTTTGCGGAACCTTTGTCCGACTTGTCGTTTCCGTTCTTGGTCATCGGGCCACTCCGAAATACACGGTGGGGAACAGCTCGCCCTTTTCATCTCTGCGCAGGGCGTCGATGACGCGGATCAGCACCTGGTAGCGAACTTCTGGGTTGGCGGTGATCGTGACTTGCTTCTCTTTCGCGAAGCGCTCGTTTTGGCGCTTGAGTTCGCGGGCGCAGCGGGTGATCTCGCCGTAATCGTGGCCGTTGCCGACCATCGGAATGGTGATCCCGGCTCCGATCCGGTCACATCCTTGGGCGATGTTGCCCGTCGCTGTCTTGAGCGCGACCCCTTCACTCGTGATGAGAGCCGACAGCTTGAGTGATTTGGTCTTGGGCGCTCGCGTCGCCTTGCCTCCACCGACGGATGGCGGGGTGGAAGGGATGGTGCTCATGAACACGACACTCAAGGTCGTGATGATAAACACGACGATGTTCATGATGATGTCGAGATAGGGTATGACGTTGAGCTCGCCCGCGGCCTCTCCAAATTCGGGCGCCTTGTACTTGGATAACCGTCGAATCTTCGACCGTTGGCTGGGGCTCAGCGGAATATCGTCGGGGTGCATGGGGCCGCTTGCTTTGTCTTGTCGTTGTCGGCGTGAGCGACGAATCGTCCCGTCAGCCGCCGGGCTTCGTGGAAATCGTCAGGAGGTTGAACACGCGCTCGGTCGTGGTCTCCAGGTCATGCACGATGTTCTTCTGTCGGCCGTGCAGGATGAGGTGGAAAATCATGCAAATGATGGCGATCGAGAGACCAAAGAAGGTGTTGATCATCGCCTCTGCGATACCGGCCGTCAGCAGGGCTTGCTTCTCGGCAGCTGACATTTCCGTTCCACCGATAGCGTTGAACGCGTTGATGAGTCCCATGACGGTACCGACCAGGCCGATGAGCGTGGCGATGTTCGCAAGCGACCAAAGTGCGGCGATTCGAGCCTCCACCTTGGGCTTCAGTGCAGAGAGCTGTTCGCTCAACGCCGCGTCGATCTCGTCTGCGCCCTTGTTCGCGTGGGTGAGGCCCGACTTGACGAGCTGCAAAATGGGGTAGTCGCTCGCGTCACAGAGCTTGATGGCGCGATCGATGTTGCCGTTCACGACGAGCTTTTTGATTTGAGCGAAGAACTCCTTGGAGTTCACGCGATATTTACCCTGCTGGAACGCGAAGCGTTCAATGACGATGGTGATGACCACCGCCGAAACGATCATGTTGCAGACGATGAAGAACGGGTTTTCCTTCACCGCGTGGATGAAGTCGGAGCCGCCTTCTGCTGCGAGCATCAAGAGTGAGTGCATCAATTCGTGCCTCTACCTTCCAGTAAGTTGCTTCCCAGTCGTGGGTTGTTGTGCCGAAGTTCGCGCGGCCCGTGAAATAGGCCGCTTAGGGGTGCGACTATAGTCGGGTGGCGATCAGTTAGGCAAGCGTAGGACCGCCGGTTTTGTCGTCCTCGACGCCAACCGGGTCCCAAGGACAACGATCGGCGCCAATTTCTACCCATATTCGGCAGCTAAGCCCGTCAGGCATAGGTTGGTGTAGAACCCGAAACGGCCAACTTTGTTCATAAATATGGGAATTTTCCACGGCTACCACCCGAGGATGAAAAAAGGCGTCATAAGCACTTGACGAGTCGGCCCCTGGATAGCCAATATGCGGCTGGAAAATGGCCGGCTGCATTTGGCTGGCCTTCGATAAGAATTCAACGAGAGGGCCCAACAAGAAGGAAGTGATTAGACAGCCGCCCCACATGCCGCCTGGCCCATAGGCCCGGCTGCCGGTGTGAGCGCCCCGTCTATTGCGACGAACTTGTGGCTCCTACTAGGACCCGGCGAAGACCGAGTCCGTCCGAAGAGGTACTGAAACGATGAGCGAAATTTGGCAACGCATTCAACACGCCGGAATCTGGGCAGGACCAATCTTCTTCTGGCAGGCCGTCGCCATCGCTATCATTATCGAGCGCTCCCTGTTTCTGTACGGAAACTCGATCAACGCCGATATGTTCCTGCAGACCATGCAAAAGTGCATCCTCGGAGGCGATGTCCAAAAGGCCGTCAAGGTTTGCTCGGCACAGAACGCTCCGATGGCGCGTATCATTCAGGCTGGCTTGGTGAAGATCAATCGGCCGGATGCAGAGGTGCAGGCGGCGATGGACGAGTCGGCTCTTCGTGAGATGCCGAAGGTCAACGCGCGCACTCCGTACCTGGCGCTGCTCGCCAACCTGGCCATGTTGTCTGGGTTGTTCGGGACGGTAGAAGGTCTGATTACCGCGTTCGGCTCTGTTTCCGGCAAGGGAGTGGACCCGAGTGAAAAGGCGCGCATCTTGGCAGCTGGTATTTCTGAGGCCATGAACTGCACGATGTTCGGTCTCGGAGCTGCGATCATCGCGCTCCTGGGCTTCGCTATCTTGAACGGCAAGACGCAGGCCCTCGAAGATGACATCAACATGGTGAGCGTGGAAGTGCTCAACTTGGTCGTCGCCAATCGCGAGAAGGTCAACATTCAACAGGCGGCCTGAGCCGCTTGCGCTGGGGCTGTCACCAACGGCGAGTCTGAGGGCTCAGTCGCAGGTCGACCGCAGCAGTGCGTGCATGATTTGTCGATGCGTATGATGCGGACGATCAAGACGGGAGTAGAGCGATGGGTGGCGTAGACGTAGGTGGTGGTGACGGCAAAAAAGCGATGAACGCCGAGATCAACATGATCCCGTTCATCGACCTGTTATTGGTCATCGTCGCTTTCCTGCTCATCACGGCTGTATGGGTCAGTTTTTCCCGGATCAACGCGAACGCGCAGGTCCCCGGACCTCCTGACCCAAACAAGGAAATTACTCCGGAGACCCCCCAGAAGGTCTTGCACCTCTACATCAGAGAGTCCGAATTCGGACTGATCTGGAAGCAGGGAAGCACCACGGTCAGCGAGTCGACCATCGACCGTCCCGAGCAAAAGGGTGACGAGATCATGTATCCTGACCTGGCGGTCAAGCTGGGTGAGGAATGGAAGCAACACGGTGGTCATCAGGACGTGAGCGACCGGAAGCTCGACCAAGCGATCCTGCACTCTGATAATGGCTTGAAGTTTGGTGAGATCGTGGCGGTGCTCGATGCGCTCTACTCGACCAAACGAGAGATGGCGCTGAAAGATGGGAAGCGGGAAAAACAGCCCGTGTTCAACATGACCTTCTCGGTTCGCTGAGAGCGTTTCGCTGGAAGACCAAGGAAGAAAATCATGTCAGGTGGCGGCCCCTCACTGAAAAAACACGATCCTCACGCCCACGCGATTCGTGTGGCGAAACCGCGATTGATGCGGAGCGTTCCGCTTCGTTTCGTTTACAACCGGGTGGCAGGCCATGGCGGACGTGACCCGAACGCTTCGCTCAATCTCACGGCCTTCATCGATTTTTTGCTGGTGACGGTCATCTTCTTGTTGATGAGTTTCTCCTCCTCCGGCGAAATTGGTGTCGACAAGCACATCAAGTTGCCGAAGGCACAAAACGTCGAAGATGTGATCGAGGCTCCGATGGTGGCGGTGAATGGCAACCAGGTGCTCGTGGATGGCAACCCGGCTGGCTCGACCCGTGACATCGAAGAGGTCGGCCGTATGCAGAAGGTCGACAAACTCTTCGAAATGCTCAAGCGCAAGCGCGAGACCTGGAGGAGCTTCCACCCCAACAAGAACTTCCCGGGTGTGTGCATTCTGCAGGTTGATCGCGACGTCCCGGCGCTGGTCGTCAAGAGCGTCTTCCAGACCGCTGCCTTTGCTGGATACCCCAACGTGAGCTTCATGGTGCAAAAGCGAGCTAAGGTCTCCGCGAAGTGACAATCGCCGCTGTGATGCCTCGCGGTTTTCGCGGGGAGCGCAGCTTGGCACGGCCGAACGACGTAAGCTGGCCATGAGCACTGACCCTCCCGTCTCGGGCTCGCGCTCGAAGTACACATCGGGGATAAGGCCGGGTGCGACGGGGTTGCCTTCGCTGAAGCAGGCGAGGGCCCGGCGAGGGCGTGCGCGGAGTTTTCCAGCGAAGTTCTGGTTGTGGTCGGCGGTCATCGTCGGGGCGCTGATCGTGGTGAGATGGCGGGTGGCCGAGCGGAAGCTCTCCGAGGACCGCAACGCCTTGCTCGCTCGCCAACGGACGATCGCCGCCGAGCTCGGACCGCGGTGGCATGGTTTGCGGGGGAAGATTGAGGGCTGGACGGCCGAGTGCGCCAAACCGAAATTCACGGAATTTGTCGCGACGGGGCAGATCGCGTCGTGGGACTTCCGCACGATGGCGGGGATTTACCTTCGCCTCGATATTGATGCGGCGACGAACGTCGAGTCTCTGCGGCGTGCGGCACAGCAATCACTGCACGATGGTTTCACCTCGTGCCTCATTCAAGCGCCGAACGACGACCCTCTAAAGGGCAAAGAGTGTTTGTCCTCCGCGGATTGCGCCGTGGGGGAGTTGTGTGGCGATCTGCGGCGTTGCGTGCGCCATTCCCAGCCCTACAACCTACGTATCGCTTATCGCACGATGTACATACTGAGCGACCCCTGGATCGCAGAAGTTCACGCGGCGGACGGGGATCTGGCGATGCGAGTGACGGCGTCGGCATTTGATAGGGCGAGCCGTCTCGACATCCCCGTCGCGCTCGAACTTCTCAACAAGGCGAAGTACTTCATGGTCGTGGTCGATGAACCAGCGCCCCTCGACATCGACGCGCCCGATGGTGCAAAGCCCGATGCTGATGAGCGGGGCGTGTCGACCCGGGCCCACGATGCGCGCGTGTGCGTGTGGCGGTTGTCGGATGACGAGCCGCTCCTCGCCGTGCGCCGGCGGGCCAGTGGCGAACTGCATGGCACGACGCCTCATAGGGAAGAGTCCCGAAAAGCCCGTCAACGTCAGGCCAATAGTTGCGGACTAGCGCTGGCTGTTCGTGACGCGATCGCGGGTCGTTGAGCGCCCGCCGTAGCTATTGGGCGGCGTCGATATGGCTCAGCGCGTCTTCGAGCGTGTGCAGAAAGAGGTCGAAGTGTTCGTTGGCGGTCTCGGCGTCCTCGCTCGTGAGGGGGGTGAGGCTCGCGAGCAAGGTGCAGTTGTCGACCATGTTGCACGTGACCGCGCATCCGGTTTGCTGTTGGGTGTGACGTACGGCCTTCATGACGCCCTCGGCGAAGCGCTCGGACTTTGCGGTATCTTGGTCTACCTGCAAAACCTGTTCGACACTGGGTAGCTCGACGAGTTCTTGATCGACTAAATCGACGAGCGCTTCGGTGATGGCTTCCTCGAGTGCGAGGCGCCGATTGGCGTCAGTCCCTGATAGGACAAAATAGGCTTGCTGGTTCCCGTCGACTCGACAAAGGGTCGAATCGACGCTGCTGGCCGCTGCTTCGAGCGCCAGGGTGAGGACATCCTCGTCGGCAGTTTGTGCCACGGTGGCCGCAACGTACCCTAGGTCGTTCAAGGCGATCGGGGTCTGGCCGGCGGCTTCGCTGCTCTCCGTGATGTCCAGCTCACCGCGCTGGTAGCGCGACAGGACGCTGGCGATGGCTCGAAAGGCATCGCGGCGAATCAGACGGTCTTCGGCGAAGATGTCATCGACGTGCTCTGACGCCATAAGCTGCTCGGCGATGTCGTGGACCAGCGTCTCGACAGCCTCGTCCGCTTCGTCGTGACCAAAGGTGTTGGTGAGCTCGCCTGTGACGGCATGGTCCTGAGCCAAATGCGGAGTGATGGCCGGCAGACGGGAGGCCGTGAGGGTCTCCATCTCGCTCCGCAAGGCGTCTCTCCCGCCTGGGGCGAGCAGGACATGCTCGCGTGCTTGCAGTGCATCGATGACCTCACTCGCGAGGAGGTTTTGTAGGCTGACTCGCACTCGATAGAGAGTACACACTTTTGAGCGGTCGAAGATCCCCTTTTTTGGGAAGGGCAGTTTTTCGGCGTTAGAAGTGACCTTGGATCTGTAGCCCAGCAAAATTCGCGCCTACGCGCGGTAGGACGAGGGGAACGATGACGGCTGTGGGGCCGCTGTCCATCGCTTCGTCATCGAGCCATTGTCCCTTGGTGAGCAGCCACACCGCACCCCCGGCCATGATCGCCGCGCCGGCGATCCAGGTGGCGTCGCCAGCGATAGCGAGTGAATTGCTCTGCTCGATGTCTTGGGTGAATGTGCTGCGACACAGGAGCGCTCCGTCGCTACTTCGTGTGCAGGCTTCGGTCTCGTTCGGACGTACGCCGGCCCCGACGCCTCCGAGGACCGCTCCCGCAATGCTTGCGGCGGCTCCGACCCCGAGGGCGCTGTACCCGACGACACGGTGAAACCCCCGCTCTTCGAGTCGACCGCGTTGTTCAAGATCCTCACGCTTTTCTCGTATCTTGCGTGCCTCGTCCGCTTCGGCGAGTCGTGCTTCGGCTTCGCGCTGGGCCTGCTCGTCGCGATCGAGCTTTGCGATGCGCTCCTTCAGACTCTCGATACGCTCATCGAGCGGCGCGTGGTCCCGTCGCGGTGCCTTTCGTCGCCATTTCTCGAGATAGAGGTATGCGTTCTTCGGATCGTTGAGTCGCTCGTAGGCTGCCGCGATGCTCTCGAAGATGAGAGGCTCCCTCGACAGCTCGTAGGACTCTTGCCACTTGCTGATCGCTGTCTCGTATTTCCCCATTCGGTAGGCATGCCGGCCCTGGCCGAATAGTCGTTTGGCTTGTTGTCGCACTTTGTAGCTGATGCGCGGGCGTCGGGCGTCGGCTCGGGTAGAAAAGCCGAGCCCCACGACGAGACTGAGCGACACCAGAAGGGGGAACAGGCGGCGCATCAGTCGAAGGGGCTCCGGATGTCGTCGGGAGAGCTGTCTGGCTTGAGAAATGGCGAGGGGCGATAAGGCTGGCGCAGCCTGGGCGGCGGCTTTGGAGCGACGGTTGCCGCCGAAGCGCTCGCGGTCGTTGCTGCGCTGGGGATCGGATCGGCAGAGCTTGTGCCCGCGGCGTCGGCGGGCCTGCTGGCTGCAGACTCCGTGGGAGCTACCGATGGTATCGGTATTGGCGTGACGTCGGAGGGTGTCTCGCCGCGGCTCGTCGCACTGGCTGGGCTCGGTCCAGAGCCGTCGCGGCGATCGACGGCGACGAGCGCAACCATCGTTCCGACCACGACACCGGCCACGCCGACCGTCACCCATGCCGCCGCACGTTGTGCTTGGCGCCGTCGGTCGATGGCACGGTGTCGCGATGAAACCACGCCGCGATTGGTGAGCGATTCGGGATAGGTCGCTGCAGCGAGTTGGTAGGGCGACTCGCTGCCTGGATAAGCGGCGTATGCCGGAGGAGGCGCGGCGTGTGGTGCGCCTGGGGGGGCATGGGCTCCGCTCACCTGACCGGGCTGAGGGCTGAGGCCGGGCGGATCGTGGATGGGGGCCACTGGGATCGGAGCGTTGCGACGACTCGTGTGATCGTGCACGGCCACCGCACCGGGCGCCATGGGCGTCCCCGCTGCCACGCCATGGGTCGGAGGGGCGACTGGTTCTGCAGTCGGCAGCGGCGGGGGGAGAGAGCGGGGGGCAGCTTCCTGCGCGGCTGCGCTCGCCGGGCTTGGAGGAAAGGGGAGCGGACGACCGAGCCCGCTACGGCCTTGCGCTTGAGGCGTCTCGATCTTCGTCGGCGTGGGCTCGGTGTTGGGGGGGACCGACGGACGTGGTGGTCGTGCGCCACGCCGCTTCGGGGCTCTGTCTTCGGGCGAGTCTGTGCGGGGGAGGGAGCGCTCGTCGAGCGTGGGACTGGAGTCGGCGGCGTGTTGTGTCACGGGTCGGTTGGCGAGCGCGTCCAACGCCTCGACAACGTCGAGCATGGATTGGAAGCGGTCGATGGGCCGCTTCTCGAGACAGCGCAGGATGAGTCGCTCGGTGATCAGGTCAATGCTCGCGACCTCGCTCGGCAATTGGGGGGCTTCGGTAAGATGTCTGGTCAAGACACCCATTTGCGTGTCTGCCACAAAGGGCAGTTTACCGGTGAAGGCTCGGTACATCATGATGCCGATGGCGTAGATGTCGCTGCGGTGATCGACATCGTCGCCTCGAGCCTGTTCGGGAGACATATAGTACGGCGTTCCGAGGATGATGCCGGTTTCGGTAAGGTTGGTCGCCTTCGCCCGCATGATCTTGGCAATCCCAAAATCGACCAACTTGACGAAGAAGGGGTCCGATTCGTCCTCGATGAGGACGACGTTGTCGGGCTTCAGATCCCGGTGCACGATGCCAACTTTGTGAGCGCGGGCCAAGGTCTCCGCGATCTGTCTAAACACGTGAATGATGCCTGCTCGATCGAGCCGTTTTTCAC